>JBIKKD010000017.1:0-13329 GCA_044360565.1 Kapaibacterium sp. (SeqCode) | reverse complement strand
GAAAAGGATTATTTCTCAAATCGCTTTGTGCCTCTGAAGCCCTGCGATCCATCCATGTATTCCCACCATCTCTTGAATAACTCACATAGCAATTCGTGATGATATTGTTTGGATCATCTCGAGAATCAAGATACATGATGCCCAAATCCCCATTTGTGGGATCAATTGCTATCCAATGCCAAAATTGATCATTAGTTTCGGTTGAATGTACCGTGATTGGCATTGACCAAGTTTCGCCTTTATCTGTGGAACGAGAAAAATATACATTAGGGATGCTGTCGGCAGACCATGACAGATAGAGCCAGCCTCTTCGTGGACCATTCGTCAAATCGCATGTCAATGAAGGATATGCCTCAGCTCTCACTCCACCCTTGACTGTATGTCGCACGCCCTCATCCAAAGCTTTTGCTTTACCAAAAGAACGATACTTTTGAATCAAACGAGGTGAAGTGAAAGTATTGCCACCATCCATGGATTTAGCGAAGCCAATGCTGGATTTCGGACCATAATTCCATACTGTATAGACCTCGCCTTCAGGACCGGTAACGGTCAATGGAAAACTCTGTCCAAATGTGGTGTCTTCTGAAATGCCGGGTACTCGGTCGCTCACGGGAACGGGCACAGACCAAGTACTTCCTTTGTCTGTTGAATATACATTAACGATTTGAGTGGATGAATCACGATTGATAACGCGCTTCCAAGGAATATAGAGTCTGTCTACATAGGGAGAAGTCGGTGAATTATCAGCCCAGATATAATATTTGTCTTCGAAAGTGGAATCAGGAGTTTGCTCTCCCAAGTGCTGTATGACCGGAATGTGTTTTGTCCATGTCACTCCACCATCAGTTGTTCTCGCAAAGAATACTCCATTCTCAGGTGATGCCTTGCTGCGATCCCCAAATCCACCATAGACCAAATATCCCGTTCCATCGCGACTGAAAGCCACCGATGGATCATTGCTTGAAGTGGTCATTTTGGGTGGTTTTCCAAGATTCACATTCTTCCATGTTCTGCCTCCATCCATCGAATAATACACCCAAGCCGATGAACTTGCGCGATAGTCAACAGCAGATCCGATAAGATTCATCGGATTTTTGGGATTCACCGCTATCGAAGATTCATTCTGCACAGGCAATTGATCGGTTTCGGCGGTGATCATATTGACATCATCAAAAAAACTAGGATTAGTGAGTGAATTCGTAATCATCGGAATCATTGGCGTGAGGGGAATCTCTCTGCCGATATCAGGTGTTGGATGTGCTGATTCCATATATCTTCGAAGCGCATCTCCCGCCTTTTTGACTTCAATCGAGAGATCGCTCTGAGCCTGAAGTTCAAAAGAAATGATCGTGAAACAGAAAAATGCGAAAAGGAGTGTATGCAAGTATTTCATGAGCATAAATGTAATGTTGAATTGATTATGCAAAACTATGTTTTTCAGACTCATGCAAAAGCACGAAATTTATGGGAATATACACATAATCATAATGGAAAACCATCATGCAAACACTAGGAAAATCAAGTAATTTTTTGGCAATTGAGAGTGCTTATTCGAATCTTGAGAAATCTTCCGTGGCCATTGTGTCAGCCCCTTATGAGCATACCGTGAGCTATGGCGGTGGAGCGGGTAAAGGACCCAAAGCGATTCTAGATGCAAGTGCTTATGTGGAATTCTATGATGATGAATTCAATCGCGAATTATGTTTTGATATCGGCATTGCCACCATGAAACCCATTGCATTTGGAAAATCTGTTCATGAAAAAGCATTGAACATCATCGAAAAGCAAGTTGAAGAACTTTTGGAGAAAGGGAAATTCGTGGTCACTTTGGGTGGAGAACATACAATCTCAACTGCCCCGATCAAAGCGCATTTCAAGAAATATCCCAAGATGTCTGTGCTTCATTTTGATGCGCATTCGGATTTACGCGATACATATGAAGGAACTCCATATTCGCATGCATGCTTTATGTCCAGAGTTTGTGAATTCATGAAACCCAAATCCATCACTCAAGTCGGTATTCGTGCGCAATGCAAAGAAGAAGCGGAATTCATCAAGAAGAAAGGCGTGAACACATTTTATGCTTCAGCCATTAGAAGAGGACTTCATGGCAAGAATTGGCAAAAATCAGTGATTGATTCTCTGTCAAAGGATGTATATGTCACATTCGATGTCGATTATTTCGATCCATCGATCATGCCTTCCACCGGGACACCCGAACCGGATGGTTTTCTCTATTCTGAAACACTTGATGTTTTTCGTGAATTGATCAGATCAGGAAGAAGGATAGTAGGATTTGACATAGTTGAACTTGCCCCTGAGAAAAAAGTCCATCATCCGGATTTGACCACAGCGAGATTGCTTTATAAAATGCTGAATTATGCATTTGCCAAAAGGTAATTAGGTCGTTTTTAATTCGAGTCTTTGACCGTCGAATATGGCATAAGTGGCAGGGAAGGAAAGCCAATGACCGAGATTGACATATAAACCTTTGCCGAATGAAGTGACTTCAGCTTTGTGTTTATGTCCCATGATGACAAAGTCAAACTGTTCATTCTGAATCTTCTTTTCGGCAAAATCTCGCAATCCATCGCCAATTGATTGCTCTCCATATTCTTTGGCATCGGTATGCATTCTGCTTCCTCGAGAAGTCCATGAAGCTATGCCAATGCCGATATCGGGATGAATCCAACGGAAGAGTGTCTTGCTGATCGGACTACGAAGAATTTTTTTGAGTATGAGATATCCTGTATCATTATACGCTTTGCCATCTCCATGTGCGAGATAAAAACGCTTACCGGAAATATCACAAGTGATATCATCTTCAAATACAGTGATTCCGAACTCTTCCTTGAAAAATGAGACATGTCCGAAATCATGGTTACCCATCAGATAGGTGACGGATTTTCCTCGACTTGTCCAATGTTTCAATTCCGCTAATGTTCTGTAAAATTGCTTCGGAATGACTGTTGAATATTCGAACCAAAAATCAAAGAGATCTCCAATGATATAGAGAGATTCGCAGTCATTCTCAATGGATCGAAGAAATTCTAAGAAAGCTGTTTCGCGCTCCATTTGTTGTTCTGCTGAACCTAAGCCAAGATGTATGTCTGAAATGAAATAGATCATTCTATCATCAAGAAATCGGAAGATATATGCATATTCAAACCATGAAACTACGAATTAAATGGGAATACTTCATTGCGGTCTTTCTGTGCTCGGTCTTCCTTATTGAAGCACAGGATCGTAAATGTGGGGGAGAAATGCTGCTTGATGGTTCGGAACCATTGATTTCTATCGGATTGGATACAACGGGACATTGGTGGGCCATAACTTCACCTTTCTCACGAAGATATGCAGTGACAATTGATGGAAAAAAGGGAATGGATGTGGATTCAGTGAAAGCTCCCATTTTTTCTCCTGATGGCGAGAAATATGCCTATCCAATACTGAAAAATGGAGTTTGGTATATCATTACGAATGATTCCACAATACCTATTGGTGCCGGAATTCCGGGATATATAGGTTTTTCAAGATATGGCATTCTTGCCTATACTGTAATTGATGGTCAAAGCGAAACAATATATATACATAAGGCAGATGACCTATTTACGCAAGTACTCATCAATCGCATTGGTGACATAGCATTGAGTTTTGATGGTAATCAATGGGCATATCGTTCTCGAAGAGCCGGTGGAATTGCACTCATGGTGAATGATGAAGAAATAGGCAGATTTGAGGAATGTTTGATGGCAGGATTTATGCTCGATAATACTTTTGTATTTGCGGGTAAGCAGGGTGATTTATGGCGAGTGAATAAGAATGATGAAGAGATGCTCTCGGCTCAATATGTGAAGTTTCTACAGATCAATCAATCCGGCAATACCTTCGCATGCGCTTATGGAAATGGAACACGGTTCACCGGATATCTCAACTCTAATGAATTCATTAAGCCACTTGAAACTCAGTCATATGATCGCATAGATGATCTTGTGATACATCCTTTTGAACCAATGATGGGTTTGACATCATTCAGAGCGGGAATGAGTTATATCATGATGAATACGGCGGAATATGATGCGGGAATCAATGTTGGACCGATCAGATTTACGCATGATGGACAGGAAGTCTATCTCTGCGGGGATTCACAGCAGGATCCATTCATTATCGTGAATGGTCAAAAATTCATGCAGAAAAATGCATTGGATATAAACAGATTCTATGCGATGTCACCCAAAAGTGGAACATTCGCTTATGCCACTTCTTCTGCGATGATCATGCAGAGAATGAGCGATGGATTTACTTTTGCAGGTATGATGGCGGATTATGTCACTGCCCCGATATTCAATCATAGAACAAATGCCTATGAATCACTTGGAGTGGTCAATAATCGATTATTTCTGATGTATTGTAAGCCATAAAAAAAGCCCCGATATACGGGGCTTACATCAATTCATTCGATTTTCTTTGAAATTTTCTGTTTCCGGATCCAGGATTAGTTTCTTTAGGAGATCCATGATTTCTTTGTCAAGAATGCCATTGGAATTCCAAAAGTGAACTTCATTTGTCACTCCTTCTTCATATCCGGAAATTCCGCATACAAGCGAAACTTGGGTTAAATCCTCTGCCAATTCACGGACCTTGAATTCATATTTCACTCTTCCTGCCATCCAAGTGCCACCGCGAATGACGGGAAGTCGACCATATCTCTCAAGCACTTTATAAGTTGTGTCCGAACCGCCTGCGAATACTCTGAAGTCTGAACGGATGAAACCTCGATAGAGTCCAGTTTTTTCATCCATCTTTGGATCGCGTGTTGAAGGATCTGAAAAAGTTCCTAACTCATAGAATGATCTTTTGATGCCCTTCCACACGGTTCTAATTGATGCTTTCAAAGTGTCTTGAGTTGTGATTTGTGGTAAATCTTCCTCGAATTGTGCATGAAGCGTGGTAACATTCAGCATGCAGGAAGCGCATGTCATGATGAGAGCTATGAGAATATGTTTCATGTCATTGAAAAGATTTGTGGATAAAGATCAAGAACCGGTCAAACGCACAGATACAACTTTCGAGACTCCTTCTTCTTCCTGTGTCACACCATAGAGCGTATCTGCGGCTTCCATGGTTTTCTTATTATGTGTGATCATCAGGAATTGGGTCTTTTCACTGAAACTCTTGATGAGTTGCAAATAGCGATCGATATTCGCATCGTCGAGAGGTGCATCAACCTCGTCCAAAATACAAAATGGACTTGGTTTGACAAGATAGATCGCAAAGAGCAATGCAATCGCAGTGAGCGTTTTTTCACCTGCAGAAAGCAATTCTATGGATTGTGGTCTTTTTCCCGGTGGCTTCGCGGTAATTTCAATGGAACATTCAAGTGGATCACCCTCACCTAGATGAATCTCTGCTTCTCCGCGACCACTGAATAATGTGGCAAAGAGATCTTTAAAATGTCCTCTAATTTGCTCGAATGTATCATTGAAACGCTGTTGAGCGGTTTGATTGATTTCATCCATTGTTGCCTGCAAAGACTCTTCTGCTTGAGATAAATCGGCAAGCTGACTCTTCAGGAATTCGAGACGCTCATGTTCTTTTTCATATTCTTCCAATGCAAGGAAATTGACATTGCCAAGATTTTGCAATCGATTGGATAATTTTCTCGCTTTCTCTTTTTCGATGAGTTCATCGAAATCTTGGGGTAATGTCCAAGATTCAGGAAGATTGGAAAAATCGATATCAGGATACTGCTCTTCAATTTTCTCGAGAATACGCTTGAATTCAATTTGAGCATGTTGAAGACTTAGCTCAGTGGCATGCACTTGCTCGGTGATTGCATGTTCAAGAGTTCGAATCTCACCTTCAATATTGCGTACTTGTTGTCTTCTTTCTTTGAAATCACGCGCTTTGTCTTGTCTTTGTGAAATTGCTTCTTGTAAACTCTTCACGCGTTCTTCTTCTTCGACTAAATCAGATGCAACAGCATTCATTGAAGATTCGAGCATTGCCTGTTCATTGCCTGCTCTTTCCTGTTCATCCTTGAGATATTGCAATTGCTCGGTTTTCTGAGAAATGATTTCTTCCAATCGACGAATCTCGGAAGATACAGATCTTTCCTCGCCTCGCTTTTGCACAAGTGCGATTTCTGATTGTCTGAAAGCATTCTCGGAATTGATTAATTGATTGTCTGTTTCTTGAATCCGCGACAAAATGGCTTTTTTGAGTCCATCGGCTTCAAAGCGTTTTGAATTGACATCGTCCATCGCTTCATTCAAACTTGTATTGCTACCTTTGAATTCAGTCAATTCCGAATGCAGATTGCGCAATGTCTCATCTTGTTTTTCTCTTGCCGATTCAAGTGCTTCTTTGCGATAACGCAACTTGGATAATCCCTGCTCGAACAGATTGCGATCAAATTCAGCTTTGCGAACCTGTTCTGTCAACTTCTTGATATCGATAGCATCATGATTTGCTTTTGTGGAAGAAATCTCAGCATTCAATGCATCAATTTCTTTTGTCAAAGCATCCAATGCTTTTTGTTGCTTGGCGATTTGTTCTCTTCTTCCAATTCTCTTTCCTTCTGAAGAGGAAATTGAACCACCGCGAATGATACCTTCTGCGCCATGGATTTCACCACGAAGCGTGATACATGAGCAATCGGGATTGCTTTTTCTAATGATATTTGCTGTCTCAACGGAATCAACTATCAGAGTCTTGCCTAGAAGTAACCTGAGAGAATGTCGAATAGTATCATCAACAGATACAATTTCACTTGCCCAACCTATGATTCCTGATTCTTTTGGCTGATTGCCCGGTGCAGAACAGTTCGGAATGAATTCTCTACAAAGAAAAGATGCCTTGCCTTTGGATGCTTTTTCTAATTCTTCGCAACCTTGCATAGCTTCTGACATTGTATCAACAACGAAATAACCACCTGCATCTCCGAGAGCTGCTTCAATCGCGATTCCGATTGCTTCATCAGCATTGATGATTTCTGCTAATGTGTTTTTGCCTGATGCAGGATTCCATGTTTTTGATGATGACAAATACACCGAGCTTTCTTTGGTTTCAACCAGATTTGAAAGGAATTCGATGGATGCAGTCAAACGACCTTTCTCATTTTGCTTTTCGGCGATTGTCTCACGCAATGAGCCGATGCGTGATTGCAATTCAGCAATGCGTTCTTGTGCATCTTGCAAAGTGACTTCAGCTTCTCTCAATGCATTCGCGAATCGCTCTTGATCTTTGGCATTTGAATCGATCTCTTGAATGACATTTGCAAGCGATTGCTTGGTACCTGCGATTTCACCTTCAGTTTCAGCGATACGTCTTTCGAGTCCGGCAATGCGCTCCGAGGCTCTGTCTGAAGCAGATCTTCTTTCGGCAATAGTCTTGTCAAGTATTGCCAAAATCTCATCATATTGTTTTGCTTCGCCACGAAGTTCTTGAGCTTTATTTCGAACTTCTTCTCTTGCTTCACGGAAATTTTTTACCTCTGTTTCCAGGACATCACATTGAGCATGTAATTCAGCAACTCTTTCCTTTGATTTCTCGAGTGAATTCATTGCTTCGATTTTTGTGTAATCAGCTTCCTTTGACTGATCCATTGCACGCACGATTGCTTCACTGAATGCTTTGATTCTTTCAATACTCACAGCTTTCTGTTGTGACATCGCAGCCAAATGCTTACTTGAATCATTCAATTGATTCTGCAATTCTCGCATTTCTGCTTCGAATTGCTCCGCTTCAGCTTCCAGTGCTATACGCGCTTGTTCGGCATCATGTAATTCTTTTTCAAGAGTGGTTTTGCGTTCAATCAATGGAATGAGTTCTGCTTTTTTTGCAACAAGCAAAGCATCAATCTTCACATAATCATGATGCAAAATCCATGCTTCGGTTTGTCGTAACTCATCGGTGATTTCACCATGCAGTTTGGCTTTTTCAGCTTGACGCTGTAATGTATAGACCGTCTTTTGCACTTCACGCATGATGTCTTGCACGCGCTCCACATCAGCTTTGATAGATTCAATTCTGCGTCTGGTTTCTTTTCTACGGGCTTTGTATTTCGTAACACCGGCAGCTTCTTCGAAGAGATGTCTGCGATCATCAGTTCTATCGCTCAATATTTTTTCAATCATCTTGAGCTCAATAACGGAATATGCATCGGCACCCATGCCTGTATCCATGAAGAGATCAATGATGTCACGCAATCGACATTGCGTTTTGTTCAAGAAGTACTGACTTTCTCCATTGCGATAGAGTCTGCGGGTGAGTGTTACTTCGGTATATTCCGTTGGGAGAATATTACGATTGTTTTGAATGGTGAGTGAAACTTCGGCGAGACCAACAGGTCGACGAGTTCTTGTTCCATTGAAAATCACATTTTCCATTGCATCAGAGCGTAGCACGGATGTCTTTTGTTCCCCGAGAGCCCATCTGATAGCATCCACGATATTTGTTTTTCCGCAACCATTGGGACCAACAATGGCGGAAAGTCCACCTTCAAAACCAAGTGAGGTTTTTTGAGCGAATGATTTAAAACCAATTATATCGACAGATGATAAATACATGTTGATTCACGTGTGTGAAATGGAATCTTTGGACTCTGATAATGCCCTGCAAAAATACGAAGTGTGCTTGTTTTGCTCTGCCTTGCGTTTTCCACATGTCCACATAGAAGAAAAAGGCATAACTTTGTGAAAACAAGAGATTTATCCACAACTTTTCCCCCGATTTTCCAAATCTATGTCAATAATTGGCGCGCATAAACGAATCTTGAATCTTTTAATTGTCCAGATGATGTGGATAATTTCGGGTAATGTCCTAATAGCTGAAACTCGTGATCCAATCATTTTGCATCATGCAGATGTATTATCCGGTTCGGAAAGTCCGACAGGTCCAATTAGACAGTGTCGTGGGAATGTGTATCTCTCTCAAGGGAATGTCTCGGTGAAATGTGATTATGCACTCTGGAACATCAATAGCAATTCCGTTGAAATGACCGGAAATGTGATTATCCAACAAGGAACGATGACTTTGTCCATGCCTTCGGGTTCTTATGATGGTGGCTCTAAATTGGCCAGAGGAAGAGGCGGTGTGAAAGTCATTGATCGAGGAAGAACAGTAAAAGCGCTGTATGGTGATTATTCAACAGAGTCATATCTCGCTAGATTTTTTGGTAATGTTTCCGTAGAAGATGATTCCACATTGATACATGCAGATTCAGCACATTATGAAAGAGCGTCAAGGCGAAGTCTTGCATTTGGAAAGGTAGTGGTATTAAGCAAGAATAATCCAGCAATCATAGAAGGTGTGTTCGCTGAAAGTATTCCGAATGAGGAAATGACCAGAATTACCGGCAGGCCAGTCTTGTTTTTGATTGATAGCACAAAGAAGACTGATACTATCCGCATTGAAAGAAAGCAGGAAACAGGAAAAAAATCTAAGAAGAATATTCAAACTCAGGATTCCATTTCCATCAAGCAATCATTTGCTTATGATACTATGACTGTGATCGCTGATACACTTGAGACTTCATCATCAAGAGGGAATATGTATGTGGCAAAACAGAATGTTGAGATCATTCGATCAGGAATGGCGGGAATATGTACTTCTGCATCGTTCAAACCTGATAATGATACGCTGAGATTGGAAGGAAAGCCGATTATGTGGTTTGATTCAACGATGATGACTGCGGATTCGATGTATATTCTCATGAAGAAGAGATCGCTTGTCAAAATTGACGCAACGGGTTCAGCATTTACACTGACAAAAGATGATACTCTGCGTCCTCAAAGAGCTCAGCAATTGAGCGGAAAGCATATTGCCATCAATGTAAAACAGGATACGATTTTCAATATCGTTTCAGAAGTCCAAGCAAAGAGTTTGTATTTCTTACTGAGTGAAAAAGGGATTCCAGAAGGGGCTGCCAAAAATTCATGCGATACTATTGTCGTGAGATTTGAAGCGGGTGAACCCGAATCCATCATTTGGATAGGTGGTGTTCAGGGGGAAGTATATCCCGAACATGAAATTGAAGGCAGAGAAATGTCATTCGATTTGCCGGGTAGACCCGAAGAGAGAAAAAGACCTATCAAGAGATCCCGACAATATCTTCATCATTGATTAAGAAAGCACATCGATATCTAGGGAGATATCCATTGCGGTGGCAGAATGTGTGATAGCACCAACAGAAATGAAATCAATGCCTGTCATTGCATAATCTCTGATTGTTGATAAAGTGATATTCCCTGAAGATTCTGTTTCCATTGCACGATTTACAAGTTCCACGCCTGCTTTGGTTTGTTCAACAGTGAAATTATCAAACAAGATTCTCTGCACATTTCCATATTCAAGAATCTCGATGACATCCTGCAGGGAATCTGCCTCGACCTCAATGGGAATATCATCAGGAATATATTCTTTGCAAATGCGTATTGCATCTTTGATTCCACCTGCAGCCGCAATATGATTGTCCTTGATCATCGCCATATCATATAATCCCATGCGATGATTATTGCCACCGCCCATTCTCACTGCATATTTATCGAGTTCTCTCCAACCCGGGATGGTTTTTCTTGTGTCGAGAATTCTTGCCCCGGTTCCTTCGATCGCCTGTACATATTTTGCGGTGAGCGTAGCAACGCCACTCATTCTTTGTATGAAATTCAGAGCAGTTCTTTCGCCTGACAGTAAATCACGAGCTTCGCCATCGATTTTCGCAAGGATCATTCCTGGTTCCACGAAGTCACCATCTTGCACATGTTTTTCCCAGGAAATACGATTGTCACTGATGATTTGGAATACCATTCCTGCAACAGAAAGTCCACATGCAATGCCATGTTGTTTGGCAATGAATGTACCATGAGACCATGCGCCGATTTCCGGAAAAATACTTTCCGCAGTCACATCTCCCGTTCTGATGTCTTCATTTAATGCAATTTGTATGAGTCGGATGATTTCTGAATTATGCACGATGCTATTGAGATGGTGATCAAGATTTCTTTTTCATGAATGCATAGAGAGGAATGCCTGTGAGAACAAGCAATACGCCGGGAATTGTTGTGCCGGGTTTGAAGAACAATAAATCCAAAATGATTGCGCCGGCAAATGCGATATACAAAGCGGGTAAAAATGGGTATCCAAATGCTTTATATGGTCTTTCGGCATCGGGTCTTTTCTTGCGTAAAATGAAGATACCATAAATGGTGAGAATATAGAAAATCAAAACGGCTGTCACCACATAATCCAATAATGCGCCATAGGTGCCGGAAAGACATAAAAGTGAAGCCCATACTGCTTGTATGATAAGTGCTATGCCTGGAACTCCATTCCCATTGAGATTTCCTGCTTTGGCAAAAAAGAGTCCATCTTTAGCCATTGCAAAATATGCACGAGCTCCTGAAAGGATGATGCCATTATTGCAACCAAATGTTGAAATCATGATGAGTCCTGCCATGATAGCAGCTCCACCTGCACCAAAGATGATTTCCGCTGCTGCTGCTCCAACTCTGTCACTCACTGCAAATTGCATCCCACGGGCCATCACATCACTTCCTTCTTGAAATCCAATTACGGGGAGAACATTCATATAGGCGACATTTGCAAGGATATAGAGTAAAGTGACTATACCTGTTCCAATTGCAAGACTCAGTGGAATATTTTTGGATGGTTCACGAACTTCACCGGCCGTGAATGTGATATTGTTCCATGCATCGCTTGAGAAGATTGAACCAACCATTGCTGTACCGAACATTGCGATGAGCATTGCGCCGCCAAGCTCCATGACCGATCCATCTGGTTTGATTTGCTCTGCATCCCAAAATGTTGTGAGATTTTGAGTCCATGTTGCATGATCACTTCCAAAGAATAAGCCCAAACCAATGAGAATGATAAGAGCGGCTGTCTTGGAAAATGTAAATACATTTTGAATGATCTTACCTTCTCGCACACCCCGAAGATTGATCCAAGTCAATATCCAAATGCTGATGATTGCAAGAATTTGTGCACCTGAAATTGTGAAAGTGCCAATTGACAGAAGAATGTTTTTTTCACTCACAAAAGGAATGAAAACACCTGTATATTTTGCGAATGCAACTGCAACTGCTGCTATTGTACCGGTTTGTATGACGGAGAATAAAGTCCAACCATAGAGAAAAGCGATGAATGGATTATATGCCTCACGCAGATACACATATTGTCCACCTGCCTTTGGCATCATGCCCGCAAGTTCGCCATAACTCAATGCTGCAATCAGGGTAAATATGCCGGTCAATGCCCAAACGAGCAAAACCCAACCCCCACCACCGATCGTGCGAGAAATATCTGCGCTGACAATAAAAATTCCGGAACCGATCATGGAGCCGATGACTATCATCGTGGAGTCAAAGAGTCCGAGATCGCGTTTAAATGTTTGTTCTTGATTCATGAACTTGCCCAAAAAGATTGAGGCGAAAATAGGCATCAAAGCCGAGATTATGCAAAGACAAAAAAAAGACCGCTTTTGGCGGTCAAATGATGCTGATCATGCTTGTTCTTCGGGCGTCCACCAGGTGAGATCGATTGAGTCTTCTCCACCATCCACGCCGAGAATCGTACCATTGATCCAATCACATTCTGGTTTGACGAGAAGTGAAATCACATTAGCGATATCTTCTGGTTGCGTGAGGCGGTGATAGGGATTGCGCATATATGCATTTTTCATGATGGTATCGCTACCCGGAATCTTATCCAATGCGGGTGTATATGTCACACCTGCTCGAATTGAATTTGCTGTGATTCCATGAGGAGCGAGTTCGAGAGCCATTTGTCTTATATATGATTCCATCGCGGATTTTGCAGCAGCAACAGCTCCATACATCGGCAAAACGCGTTGACTTCCCGCTGATGTCAAACCAATAATGCGTGAACCTTTGGAAAATAGACCTGATGCCATGATTGCTTGTGACCAATAAATGATGCTATTTGCCATTACATCCATTGTCATTTCAAGTTGTTTTTGGGAGCATACTTTGGTGTCTTTGTCACCCACAAGTGGAAGCAAGCTTCCAAATGCCAAAGAATGTAGAAGAACTTTGACTGTAGAACCCGGATATTTTGCCATTTCTGTTTTGAGTGCTTCAACTATTTCAGTTCTGCGATCGGCATCAGCCGCATTCACATTGAAGAAATGTGTGTCAACTCCCAATGCATGCAAAGAGTCGCGAAGTTCATCGACAGCTGCCATTCCTGCGGCTCTGTCCAGATGAACGCCAAAAATATGATAACCCAATTTGGCCAATGCGAGAGCGGTTGCTTTACCGAAACCGCTTGATACGCCGAGAATGACGG
>JBIKKD010000138.1:0-4337 GCA_044360565.1 Kapaibacterium sp. (SeqCode) | reverse complement strand
TCGCCGCAACCAGATACGAACAGCACTGCAAGAATAAACGCAGTAAACATTAATCCGGAACGATTGAACATAATGGTATACTCCATGAAAATAGAGAATGTGTAATGAATCAAACTTGTAATACGCCGGATTTCCATACAGGAATCTCAGCATTATGTGATGCACAAGTCAAGGCCATCGATACTTTTTCTCTTGTCTCATGGGGCAGGATGATTTCATCAACCCATAAGTGAGAAGCAGCATAATATGGTGTAGTTTGTGCATCATATCTTGATTGTATTTCTTTCAGCATTGTTTGCTTTTCTTCTTCGGTAAGTTGTTTCCCTTCCTTCTCCAAAGAAGCAACCTTAATAGTCAATAATGTCTTTGAAGCTTGGGCTCCACCCATGACAGCAATTTGTGCTGTTGGATAAGCAAAAATGAATCGTGGATCATATGCTTTCCCACACATGGCATAATTCCCTGCTCCATAACTATTGCCAATGATGAAGGTGATCTTTGGTACAATGGAATTCGAAACGGCATTTACAAGTTTGGCACCATCCTTTATGATCCCTCCTTGCTCTGCCCTGCTACCAACCATGAATCCTGTTACATCTTGGAAGAATATTAATGGAATCAATCTTTGATTACAATTCATGATGAAACGCGCTGCTTTATCGGCACTGTCTGAATAAATAACTCCACCAACTTGCATTTCACCTTTTCCGGATTTGGAAATTGCTCTATTGTTGATGACAATCCCAACAGACCAACCATCAATTCTTCCATAGCCACAAATGATGGTTTTACCATAGTCCTGCTTATATTCTTCAAATGAAGAATCATCCAAAATTCTTGCTAGAAATTCATGGGTTGAATATGGCTTAGTTCTATCAGCAGGTAAGATTGAATAGATTTCTTCGGAATCATACTTTGGGGGCTTACTTTCGATCCTGTCGAAAATATGTTTTTTTCCTTTCAATGGGGAAATTGAGGACATGAGTTCACGAATCAGATCAAGTGCTTCTTCATCGGTTTTCACTCGATAATCTGTATTACCACTAATTGCAGAGTGCATTGAGGCACCACCCAAGGCTTCGATCTCAATCTTTTCACCTATAGCTGCTTCTACTAATGCCGGACCTGCAAGAAATAAACTACCTGAACCTTCCACAATAATAGCTTCATCACACATAATAGGAAGATATGCACCACCTGCCACACATGGACCCATAATTGCAGCGATTTGAGGAATACCTTTGGCACTTAAAATCGCATTATTCCTGAATTGTCTGCCGAAATGTTCCTTATCAGGAAAAATTTGATCTTGCATAGGCAGGAAAACACCTGCACTATCAACGAGATATACGATTGGAAGATGATTTTCTATGGCGATTTCCTGAGCACGCATATTTTTCTTTGCGGTCATAGGGAACCATGCGCCTGCTTTTACGGTCGCATCATTTGCAACAATCATGCATTCTCGACCGTGAATGATACCAATTCCAGTTATAACACCTGCAGATGGACATCCCCCTTGTTCTTGATACATGTCTTGTGCAGCAAATGTGGCAATCTCATGAAATATTGATGAATCATCAATCAGGTATTCTATTCTTTCTCTGGCTGTAAGTTTATTCTTAGACTTATGTTTCTGAAGTGCTTTGAGTCCACCCCCTTGATGGACTTTCTCGATCTTTTCATGCAATTCATTCAGTTTTGACTGATGAAAAGCTTGATTTGCATCGGACTGAGCAGAATGAATGAGTAGAGAACCGATCTGCTTTGACATGGATGTCTATTGAAAATGAAGAAATGGCGTAATTATGCGTATTTGAAGTGTACAAAATACAGAAATGACACTATATCTTCAATAAAAAAGGCTCTGTTTTCTCTATGTGGAAAACAGAGCCCAAAATTAGGTGAACAGTTTACTGAATAATGATAGATAAACTGATGGCATTTCTATTCTTTGGCTGTAATTGAAGCCAGTATTTTCCACTTGGTAATTCGGGTAATGCCATTTGAAAAGTATATTCATCAATTCTGAATATTCTTTTAGAATATAGTTTGCTTCCTTTCAAATCAACTATGGCACACTCCATTTCCATATCGGAAATGGTATGAGGGACCTGAATCAAGACCTCATTGGATGCTGGATTCGGATAAACAACAAATTGATCAGAATCACTAGATTCACTTATGGATGAAATTGTCATGATATCAGATCTTGTAAAGCAACCTTGTTCAGAAATTGCCTTTACTGAATAGTCTCTCGTACTTGTAAATCTTGGCAATACGAAATATTGTGACGTGGCGCCTTGAACATCAGTTTCCTTTAAGACCCATTGATAAGCAAATGAAGGACTTGCAAACAAAGTATCATTACTCATGGTAATTGTAGGTTTTTCAGGATTTGTTCCGGTTAATACTGTAACTGTATCATAATCTGTGCAACCCAATCTATTGGTTGCTGAGATTATGTAAGTACCGGGTTTAGTAACAGACAATGTTCTTGTGGTATCACCTGTCGACCAATTATACTTGTCAAAATTTGCACCTGCATCCAAAGTGATTGGATTATCATTACAAATGGTAAAGATGGTTCTGTTTGAAACAATATTCGGTATTCGCCTTTGATTGACTGTTACAGCAATTGGACCGAAGCCTGATGGACACCCATTTTGATCATATACCGTGACACTGTAATTTCCTGTGCTATTTACTGTAATTGATTTAGATGTATTACCATTATTCCAAACATAAGAAGCAAAACCATCTTGTGCTGTGAGAGTTACGCTATCACCTTCACAAAATGTAAGTGGTCCTTTGATATCAACTGAGCAACTCAATTCAGGACAATTGACCATATCCGCTTCCCATACTCCCCTTCCATATGTGGAAATCCGAAGCTTTTGATTTGACTTCAATATGTCAATATCACTGACTACAACATTGGGTAGTCCATCATTATAAGGAATCCAAACCTTCGTTCCTTTATCTCTGTAATACACTCCAAGATCTGTTCCTGCATAGAGTCTATCAGGAGAGTTGGGTTGATACTTCAAACAATTCACAGGTATGGCAGGCATTCCTCCTGATATATCCAACCAAGTTGATGCACTTGTTCCGGCATCATTTGTTTGAAAGACTTTGCGAGTACCATATCCCGATATTGAAATCCAGAATATACTATCCTTCTCAGGATGAAATTCAAAGGAAGTAATACCTGAAGGTCCGACTCCATTTGGAAATGCTATTCCTCTCCATGTTTTACCTTCATCATAGGTGATATATGATGCATTATAATTTGATGCAATCAATGTTCCGGGTCTTGATGGAGAATGTGCAATCATCATGATGCGGGACTGTCGATTTGGAAAATTGGAAGTCTTTGCCCAAAAGCCAAGAGAATCTGTGCGCCAAATATCTCTATAACCTGCATAAGCAATAGAAGATGAACCAGCTTTGGTATTTGGTGCGAATTCAATTGGAGTAACCCACTCACCCTCTTCCGAGGTAATAGCTTCATTAATGCTAGAACTAAAGGATGAACCACCATTTGTGGAGCGACCAAAATTTCCATTCTGAGATGAAACAAACATGTATTTGTCATTTACAGGATCAATCGCATTCGCCATACCATCTCCGCCCCATACCTGTTCCCATGCATCAGGACCAGACTTCATACTTGTACCATTATCCTGAGCACCACCTAGAACATATTCGGGTCTTTGTTGCGAGATGCTCATTTTATAAAATTGAGTTATCTCCAAACCATCACTTAAATCAGACCAAGCTGCTCCACGATTTGTACTTTGAAATACTCCGCCATCTGTTCCTGCCACAACAATAGAACCATTAATAAACTTTAAATCATGGATATCTGCATGAACATAAGGTTTTCCTTGATTGGGCACCCAATATGCATTGATTGACCAATTATTACCACCATTTGTAGATCTCCATATATTGATCCCACCGACAAAAATCAGATCCGGATTATCAGGTGAAACCGCAATACATAGATCATACCACCCTTGTTGATTATCTGTATCAGTGCCTTGCAAATTTCTACCTATGATATTTGGGCTCATTGCTCCGGCTTCCCAAGTTTCACCGCCATCATAAGAACGGTAGAATCCACCAAAATCCCAAGAACCTCTTCTAGCAGTAACTGCATAGATTGCTTCTGGATCTGCAGGAGTGACGGCAATGGCAATTCTTCCAATCGTGGATGGAATATTTGATTTCAATTCAGCCCATTTGTCGCCGGCATCCTTTGAAATATACACTTTGGAACCACTGGTAGCATACAGAATCGAAGGATTATCGGGTTTTATTTCCATATCCTT
>JBIKKD010000016.1:0-13465 GCA_044360565.1 Kapaibacterium sp. (SeqCode) | reverse complement strand
TTGAACTAGTTGCCAATTACACAATCTCTAATAGAAGATATGAAGACTTTTTGAAACAAGATAATTTGCAAGATGGCTCTCTATTAAGGATTCAAGCTCAAGTAAATTTTTAGAAAATAATCTGTAGTTCTGGTTTTGTGTCACGTTTGTTTTTATGATACTTTATGCTTTTATGAATGAATTATACATGTTACGAGTATTTGATTCGAAAATAGACCTAACGTAATGACCAAAACAGTTTTGATTAAATAGTAATAAAACTTTTGTTCATTTGTGTTATTACTGATACAAATCATCAGATGTTGAAATAAGATTTCTTGATTCTACTGAAATATCAAATTTATCTTTCATAGCTTATTTTTCGCAATTCTTTTCCCCGAATCCTATATTTTCATAGATATGTTCAAAAGTTCTCTTCATTTTTGTGGCCATGGATCAGATAGTTACCTAACTTATATGATTACCAATGATCTACAATTGGGATTATGATACACTTTCATTACTCCGTCTGAAAATATCGAACGCTTAAAAGGTCCTCGCACAGACATCGCATTCGGCATTTCAAAATATTTTAGTGGTCATGATTTGAAAATTCAGGCAGATGTGAATTATATTACGGAAAAATCTTCCGTCAATGCACTTGCTCAAAACTCAGTTCTTGTGAGAGTGCAAACAGATTTCACATTCTAATACACAATTATACTTGGGAACATCATGAGCTCAGGATTCTCTTTGGAAGAAATTGCTCTTAAAATTCAGCAGGCAAAAGAATTTGTTGGCAGGCGAGTAATCAATCGAGAAGAAGTCATTGAACAGGCCTTCTGTGCATTTCTCACTGGAGAGCATCTTCTTTTGCAAAGTAGAACCGGAGCAGGAAAATCCTTATTGGCGGAACAATTGTTTGCATGTTTTGATCATGCTGCATTGTTTCGTGTACAGGCCAGTAAAGAGCAACAACCCGATACATTTTTCGGGGGCTTGAACATTGAATCACTCAAAGAAGGCATCATTGAACATAATACAAAAGGGTCGCTTGTTGAATCACATTTTGGCTTTATTGATGAAATCTTTGATGCAAATGATTTCACGCTTCGTGCCCTACTTTCGCTTTTGAATGAAAGAAAAATGATTCGAGGAACACAGCAAGTTGTTTCACCACTCCACACCGTTATTGCGGCCACAAATTATTTACGCATCAGTGAAGTGACCGAAGCAATTCTTGATAGATTTCTCTTTAAATCAATCATCCTTCCGGATAAAGATCCTCTAATTCAATTCAAGATTGGAGTTCAATACTCCCAACACTCCAATCGTATTGTCAAACCACCCGTCACAATAGGATATGATGAGTTATTGACACTTAAAAAACTCATCACAGCTGAAGACAGATCACATGAATTCAGAATTTCAGCAGAGATGCTGTATTTCACAAATCTGGTGGTCAGACATTATGAATATTCACGCAATAGAACATTGAGAGAAGCTCATAAAGGTCATACAAGTTCTGAATACAATGATTATTATATTTCCCCAAGAACACAAGCAAAATCATTGGACTTATTGCGGGCTTTGACCTTTCTGGATGGAAGAACTCTTGCAGAAGCTGAAGATATCAGAAAACTCTCTCTCATTTATTGTACTGGTGGACTCCCTGAAGAAAAACATCTTTTTGAAAAGAGTTTCACAACAGTGTATAATTCCCTCACTTCTTCAAATGGGTTCGAACAGATTCGCTCACTGATTGCTTATGAAGAAGTTCTTGAACAAATAGAAGAAGATCCGACATTTTTGCAACAACCACTTGACAAGGCATTATCTAATACTCCTCTTCGTAGAACTTTGCTTGAATGGATTCAAGACACACTCAATATCGACCATACTATTTTGCACAATAAGCGAGTTCTCGAAGCATTTCTAAAAAACATGATTCCTTCATGCGACGAAGTAAGAGAATTGCGACAAGCCCTCGAGAAAGAGACAATCAGAATATTTCAACAGATTGAGAACTGATTTCCATGGAACTCTCGCAAAGAACCATATTGCGAAATTCAACCTTCTTCTCAAGGATGGTCGAATATGGTTTTTTGGAGTCCTCCATGCAAGCTTTACCGGATGATTTCACATTGGTATATGAAATCTCACGCGTATTGGAAGATATCGAGAATCCTCTAACCTCCATTTTAAGTCCTGTTCTATGGCTCTCAGAGCCGGATCCTGAAGATAAAACTTCACCAAAGGAAATCATTCCTCATCTTCCTGCCGGAGAGGAGTATGAAGCAAATTTGATACGAAGCTATAGAGATATCAATCGCATTTATCCTCATCAATACTTGCTTCCCGATGAAGTGTTCATGCAAAGACTGGTGGAAAGATCTTTGTGGATGCCATCACCGAAAGCACCCAGAAACAAACGATATCAATCTGATAGCAATGATTTTGCGCCTGATTCCAGAAAACAGAAAGTGTATCTCTTGTTTGATACTTCCAAATCAATGCAAGAGTCTTATCGCATTCATCTCGCAAAAGCCATTGCATATTTCTTTTTGAAAAACAATCAAAAAGAAATGGGTACCATATTCTTTAGAACCTTTGATGCGGATATCGGCAAATTACATGTCGTACAAAACCGTACGGACTTTGATGAGTTGATCACAGAAATCATGTGTATGCCCGCTGAAGGGAGAGGAACAATTCTAGAAAAGGCATTGCTAACAGCCATACAAGACATTCGAAATGACAGCTTTATGTCAGAAGCTGAAATTTTAGTCATTACAGATGGAGCCGCACATATTGATATCCCAAAAGTTCAACATGCACTTGGGGAACATATCAGGATCCACTGCGTAAAAATTGGTGATGCAAAGATTGAACCTGATCACAAACTCATTCTCAATACCATTCATTCGAGCGAATCAGAAGAAGCCAAAGCAATTCGAGATATTCAACACAAAATCAAAGACATGGAAGCAACATTGCGGGCGACACAAACTGACAATCGCAAATTTGCCATGAATAGTGAGATAATATTTTTGAATAAACAGTTGAATGATAAAATTCAGCGTTATTCGCACAAAGCCATGAGTAATTATGGCAATGAAATAGTTGAATTGTCTTCCATTTTTGTGAATGTATCCGATATTAATCCAAAGACCCTATTCACCCTTTCTACAGATAGAATAAACGATTTTGTGCAATTATCTCGTGAGATTCTGCAATTATTGAAAGAAGATCCATCAGCTGAGGATGCGAAATTAGCAGCGGTTTTATATGATCACATTGAAATCATATTGCATTTCAATGAAGTCGACATTGAATCTTTAAAGGATCAGAACAATGAATTGGGCACAGTATTGACACAACTTGTTCAACAACAAGTCATTCAAAACGAGAAGCAAATTCAATTGTCTGACAATGATCAATTGCAATTGTCAAAACTCCTTCGGAACGGACTCAAGAAGGCGTCAAGAATTCCTTTGGCAAAGCTTATCATCATTTTCGTCAGAATGATCATAAATAGAATCACTGCATTCATAAAGCAAAGGAATTTACGCAAGATCAAAAAGTTACGTTCTCGAATATCGATGAAAAAGTGAGATAAATCAGTTTTTCACATCAAACAATTCTCTATGTTTGAAGAAACAAATTAGGAGACCATACATGCTACCCATTACTTCGATACTAGTACCCACAGATTTTTCCGTTCATTCCGAAAAAGCCTTGAATTATGCCAAAGAATGGGCAAAACAATGGTCTGCTACAATTCATTTGATACATATCATAGAACCTGTGATCTTTCCTGTGGATTGGGGATATACTCCCGTAGATTTAAGTGATGTTGAGAAGGAATATTCAGGTGCTGCGGAGCAAGAATTGAAGAAAACAACTGAATCATTGCATGCAGAGGGTTTTTCCATTATTCCACAAATTATTCATGGTGGGCGTTCTTCAGATGAAATCAATCAATATGCAAAAGATCATAACATCTCATTGATTTGCTTAGCAACAAATGGCAGAGGCGGGGTAGAACACTTATTACTGGGAAGTACAACGGAGAGAGTGATTAGAAAGGCACCTTGCCCTGTTCTTGTCATTAGGCCGGACTGATTAATGCTTCAATCTTCCAACAAAGATTCTGGTTGATATCCAATGTTTGAAGGCTATAGCTATTTTGTGAATTGTTGAAACTCTGATCTGTTTCTTGAATACATCAAAATCATTCAATTCAATTTTCTCAAGCAATCGATAATAGATTGCATCCATGATTTCAGCGGCAATCATTGTCATTCTTTCATCGGGTCTCAATGCCATTCTGGCTTTATGATAATACTCTCTTGCACGCCTTGTTTCATATCGCATTAATTCGATGAATTGCTCATTGTAGACTTCATTCATCAAGTCAGATTCTGAATATCTGAATTTCTCCATATCCTCTCTTGGAAGATAGATATACCCTCTGTCTTTGTCTGCTTTCAAATCACGAAGTATATTGGTCAACTGAAGTGCATAGCCAAGGTTTACTGCATATTCTTTGGTTTCTTCGTACTTATACCCAAATATTTCAATGCACATGAGACCAACTATTCCTGCAACACCATAACAATACTCTTTTAGTTCTGTGAATGATTCATAGCGTTTTTGTCTTAAATCTCTTTCACATCCATCTATCAAAGTCATGAAATACTGCTTTGGAATGGAGAATCTCTTGATGGCGGATTGTAATGGTTTTAGATAAGCTGAATGTGGCTTCCCTGTATACATTCCATCTATGGCTTTACGCCACTCTGCTAGCTTCTTTCTCTTTTTGATAATTTCTTCTGATGTACCAGCATCTGCTTCATCAACGATATCATCGATATGTCTGCAAAATGCATAGACCGTATGAATTGCTTCCCTCTCATCTTTTGGAAGAAAAGTAAAAGAATAATAGAAATTTGTTTTGCTCTGCTGAGCTAATTCCTCAGAGCAATCAAATTCGGCGATATCAGTTTCAATGCTCATCTTTTTAGCACTATCATTGGCATAAATATTAGCATTTGTAGGAATATCACAACATAATCCATGAATTCCAGTTTTGGTCTCTTGAGAGGCAGTTCAAGCTCTTGTTTCTTGCATTTCCTCAATATTCTTTGACCTGAACAGTGAATGAGGAGCAATTCGGTTCGCAAACCTTTATTCGAGATTTTCCAAGGTAAAATCTTTGATTTGCTCATAAGTGAATCGGCATCAAAAATCAACCTTGAAACTGCACTTGAAAAATTAGGTGTTATTTCTCCTACTGCCAAATAGTTTTCCACTATTTCATGCGAATCAAGATACTCCAATGGTACATAAAATCTATGCTTAGAGCGGTCAATTGAAATATCTTGTATAAAATTTATGATTTGAAGAGCCGAACATAATGAATCCGATTGCTTTTGAATGTCAGTATTCCAAAGGCCAAATAGTCTAAGTAATAATTCCCCGATTGGATTTGCTGAATTATGACAGTACTCCAAAAGATCGTTCATTGTTGCCGGAAATTGAAAATACACATCCGACAAGAATGCATTGAGTAATCGTTCGAAAGGCGCTATTGGCAATGATGTCTTTTCAAACATATGCTGCAAAGCAATCCATAGTGGATTTTTACCTTTATATCCTCCAACATGCGATTGCTTTACAAAGTGATGCATGATGGCTAATGCATGCTCTGCTTTTTCCTTTCCATATTCCAATGAAAATTCATCTGCAATATCATCTGCTATTCTACTGAAAGCATAAATCACCATAACATGGGATCGAATTGATGTAGGTAACAATAATGATGCTACGGGGAAATTTTCATAATGACTTTTTGCTATTGATTCGCAGAATTTAAGAGCCTGCTCTACTGTATCCACAGCAAATCTTCCACCATGCGATGTACATGATAAATCAGATAGATCTGTAAATGTGAAATTTGGTATCATAAACAAAAAAGCCCGCATGAGCGGGCTTTACATTAATCACGGAATAATTTTCCTCGATAATCTTGAATATCCGCTTTATCCTTTAAGGCATTAAACCATTGAGAATAAGCAGAAGATGCCGATTGAGTTGATAAAGTCATTTGCATATCCTTCTTGGATTTTGCAAAACCACTCATATCAGCATTTGTCTTTTGTATCACTTGATAAATATACCAACCATTATCACCGGCTACCGGCTCATTGATCTTATTCAATGGTGCAAGAAGTGCCTTTTGAGTAAGTACAGGTTCATTGCCAACGCCATTCACCAAACCATTATTGCGAACTTTTGCAGCTGTTTTCACTTCAATCGTGGGATCAATCTGTGTTACTGCAAAAAGTCTATCTGAGGATTTGATCTTTTGATAAACAGAGTTCGCTTTTGATTTAAGGATATTCATTTTCTTTTTGAAGATAACCTTTTGAGCAAGTTCATCTTTCATGTCTTCAAATGGACGAAGACCAGCTTCACGCTTGCCTGTGATTTGAGCAACGACAATACCATAGTATTTCAATTCCATAGGTTCTGAAATTGCGCCGACTTCATTGGAAAATGCAAAGCTTGTGAGTGATTGAGAACCTAAAACAGGCATTTGTGTGTCAAAAAACATTGTTTCGACAACATTCTTCTTCAATTTCTTGGCGAGTGACTCAATATTTTGTCCATCATCCAATTGTTGTTTGAATGACAGAGCATCTCTGCGGAGTTGCTTTTTGGTATTCATTGTCATTCCAACTGTTACCATGATCTCACTATACTTGATCTCTTCAGAAATCTTATCTGATACTTTGATGATATGATAGCCAAAATCTGTTTCAACAGGACCAACTACTGAGCCAGGAGCATTATTGAAGCATGCATCTTCAAATGGCTTTACCATTTGTCCTTTAGGGAAATAGTCATATTCACCACCACGATCTTTTGAACCAGGATCTTGTGAATATTCCAATGCGAGGGCAGCAAAATCTTCGCCCTTCTTTGCTCTAGCCAAAACCTGAGAAGCGAATGCTTTTGCACTATCTTTATTAGAACCAAACTTTACAAGGATATGACTGGCTTTTACAAGCTCATTTACACCGCTACGAAGACTATCAACTTTATAGATGAAAGTTCCACTTTGTAATGTTATCGGACCAATCACATCACCTTGCTTACCTGCACCAAGAATTGCTGCAACATCTGGAGCAAGTTTCTTGACAGGTTGATAATCAAGTTGTGATCCGGAATATTCAGCAAAGTATTGATCGAATGCAGCAACTTTTGCTTCAGGAGTGATAGCTTCCACAAGTGACTGCTGGATTCTTGCAATCTTTTTGGATGCAACCAAAGTATCCTGCTTTGATGGCTCCAATGGGAAAGACACATATTTGATCTTTCGTGCTGGCTTTTGCTTGGTGAATTCTTTCACAATTTCATATTCTGCCTGCAATTCTTGATCAGTAGGTTTACCAATACTTTTTGCATCAACATTATTGACATTGAAATGGATATAGTCAAAGTCAAAAGTTGAACTCTCATTGACATACTTATTTTTCAAATATGTCGGTGAAACTATCGATGCAGCAGTACCTGATGCTCTTCTAAAATGTTCGAGCAATCTGGACTTGTACATAAAGTCTTCAATTTTGAGAAGACTGTTTTTAAATTTTGCCACTTCTTCAGCCGGATCGACTGACTCAGGTATCATTCCTGCTTTTTTTCCGGCAGCAATGTTCTGAGCAATCATGTCAGGATTTGTCATAACATCAAGATATGCCTGACGATTGAATGTTCCTGAACTATCAGTGAAATTTCTGGTGAGATATTCCGGTGGGCTGTCCAACATGATATCTAGAACTTCATCCTGAGTAACTTTGATACCCGCTGCCTGACCTGCCTGACGGATCAAAGCTTCTTCAACAAATTGATCCCATACAGCCTGGCGAATGATATTCTCATCCACCTCTGCCTGCGGATTTTGCTGTCTTTGCATATCGGCTTGCTCTTTCACACGAAGTTCGAATTCCTGATAAGAAACTTCTTCGCCATTAATCGTACCGACTACGGAACCAGTTGATGAACTATTGAGAATAGTACCGATATTTGAATCGGAAGCGACCATGAAGGCGATAAATGAAACAACAAAAATCACCAACATATACGGGGAAATATCTCGCATGCGTGAGATGATACCCATCTTATACTCCTAAGCTTTGACGAAATGATGCCTTGAACACATAGAGGTTCAAGACCCTGAACAAACGGCAAAATTAGGCCGAAAACGCGAGAATTCCAAGATTGAAATTGACTTCCCCCATTGTTCAGAAACAACTTTTCCACTTATTCCACTTCGATTCATGTATTTAAGAGCAAAATACCCGATCAGTCCTGAAAAATTGGGTAATTTCGCTCTGATCAATATCAAGGATTTCAGTATGGTTTCCATTTCCATTGAATATTCAGGTGATTTGCGTTGCATAGCCACTCATGATCCCTCCGGCAATACGCTTTTCACTGATGCTCCGATTGACAATAATGGCAAAGGAGCTAGTTTTTCCCCCACAGATTTGCTTGCCACTGCACTTGGCACTTGCATCATGACGATTATGGGCATTGCCGCAAATAAGAGGTCAATTGATATCACCGGCACAAGCGTGCATGTCAAGAAGATCATGGTTAATGAACCCATTCGTCGAATAGGAGCATTGGAGATTTCTATTGTCCTACCTAAACATGACTATTCAGATGGGGACATGGCAGCATTTCATCATGCAGCAAAGTCTTGTCCAGTGATGATGAGCATACATCCTGAAATCGATGTGAAGTATAATTTATCTGTGGTGGAATAATGAAAACTCTCTTTAGCATTTTCTCAGCTTTCTTGATATGTGTTTCCATTCAAGCTCAATCGGTTTGGAATACCAAGCGTTCATCTTGGCTCTCGATTGATTCAAAAGATCGTTCCTCTATTGATCAATATATCAAAGGTTATTCCTCCTATCTTGACAAAGCAAGAACAGAAATCACTTCGACAAAAGAATTGATCGAAATGCTTAAAAAAGAAGGGTTTTCTGAATATACCAACTCTTCTCAGATCAAATCCGGAGCAAAACTGATTTTCAATAATCGTGATAGAGCACTTATAGCAGTAAGAATTGGTGCCGAATCAATTAGCAAAGGAAGTCGATTGATTGGAGCACATCATGATAGTCCGCGAATTGACATCAAAGCCAGACCATTGTATGAACAAGAGGGTTTCGCATTGTTTCAAACAATTTATTATGGTGGAATCAAGAAATATCAATGGGTGAATATTCCTCTGATGTTATCCGGCCGCATTGACACTAAAGACGGCAAGACAATTTCCATCGAAATTGGTAGAGATCCTCAAGATCCAATACTTATCATACCTGATGCAGCTCCACATGTAGATTCACCTCTCAGAAAGCGTGAATATACCGGAGTGATGGAAGGTGAAGAAATGGATCCCATCGTTGGTACAATTCCCGATCAAAAGAATTCCATAATCAATACAGTAATGAGCGCGCTTTCTTCAACATATAATTTCACGGAAGAAGATTTGGTGAGCGCTGAATTGAATATTACTCCTGCAGGAATGCCAAGAGATGTTGGCTTGGATAGATCCCTCATTGGTTCTTATGGACAAGATGACAGAGCTTGCAGTTATGTTGCCATCAAATCTTTGATGGACTTGGAAAAAACTCCATTGTACACTGCAATGGCATATATCGTGGACAATGAAGAGACGGGAAATGTAAATAATACAGGCGCTTCTTCTTCATTTCTGAATAAAGTCTATGGAATTATTGCCGAAGCACAAAATGCTTCTGCCTTCAATGAAAATGTTACCAGAAAAGCATTATCTATGGCTAAAGTCATTTCCGCTGATGCGAATGATGGCTTAAGTCCCTTATTCCCAGGATTATCTGAAAAAACCAATGCATCTCGTCTTGGGTTTGGACCCAGCATAAAGCGCTATGGAAGATCCTTTGATGCGAATTCCGAATTCACTGCATGGATCAGAAATATATTGGATTCCAAATCCATTCCATGGCAGACTGCATCATATAAGGTAGAGACAGGCGGAGGAGGAACAATTGGTGGTCAAATGAGCAAAGAAGATATGGAAGTGATTGATATCGGTATTCCACTTCTTTCAATGCATTCCCCATTTGAAATCGCATCAAAAATTGACATTTGGAATTTGAATAGATTCTTCACCGAATTTTACAAAGCACAATGAATAAATTGTATACCTACATTGCCAAGATCAATATCGTATTGGTGATCCTGGTCATAGCGGCAGGAAGCATCGTAAGAACAACGCAATCCGGTATGGGTTGTCCTGATTGGCCAACATGCTATGGACTCATAATACCGCCTACTTCAGTTACTCAATTACCTGTCAATTATCAGCAACTATATGCCAATGAGGGTATTGATGCTGAAGTTTTTGATGTATTAAAGACTTGGATAGAATATATCAATAGATTACTTGGTGCTTTGCTTGGATTATTCGTATTGATTCAAACCGGATTGTCGGTACGATATAGGAAGAGTCACCCTAAATCCATGTATTCCTCTATTGCACTTCTCCTACTCACAGGTTTTCAAGGTTGGCTTGGTGCTTTGGTTGTATCTTCAAATCTTGCACCATATCGCATAACAATACATATGCTATTTGCTTTCATCATATTGCTTATAGCGAGTTATGCGGCTTTTAACGAAAAGTCTTCTGCATTTAAATCAATATCATTGCACAGACTCACCATCATTTCTATGGTCTTGATGTTTATTCAAATCTTGATGGGAACCCAAGTTCGAGAAGAAATAGATGTATTGGCTAAAGCACTCAATTTCATGCAGAGAGATATTTGGATTGATAATCTCAGCACAATATTCCCCATTCACCGCTCTTTTTCACTATTGATACTTGGAATAAATGGCTGGATTCTCTGGAACTGTAGAAAGCAAACAATTCTCTGGAAATCAATTCACTATCCAGCTTTCTTACTTGGAGCAGGATTACTTGTGTCCACTTTTTCAGGAATTGTCATGACATATTTGTCAGTTCCTTCATTCATGCAACCCGTTCATTTGATTTGTGCATCCATCATCATATATGCATTGCATAGAATCATGCTGGATTGTAGATCTTAAATCAGCTTTTTGATATTCTCGAGAGCATCGGAACGATATTGAGGTATGCATAGAAGATTATCACCATGATGATAATCTTTGGAATCACACATTTTTCTGACCTTACCCCATGCACCTTCAATCACGAAAATCTCATATGGATGATATTTCAGGAGCGTATCAATCAATTCATGAGGGACATATCCAAATGCGGCAGCAGTTTCTTCATTCAATTCTATGAGCCAAATTGGTGGGAATGAACCTGACATCATGTGTTTTGCACCCGCCATGACTTCCATTTCAGCACCTTCTGTATCCATTTTGATAAAGTCAATTCGTGCTATTCCATGCTCTTCACAGTAAGAGTCAAGGGTTGTCATAGGAACATGAACCGTAGAATAATCATTGCGATTCAAGGTGGACATTGAACTATGTCCATGATAGAGTCCATCAAATGTATGTATTGCAATAGAACCCGACTTTTCCTTTCCTAATGCGATATTATTTGATGTGATTGTATGAATTGCATTCAAATCTGCATTTTTTCGAAACTTCTCATATATGAATGGTACCGGTTCGAATGCATGCACCTCTCCATGTTTGGCAAGTCGGGCACTCAATATGGAATACCAACCCATATTTGCTCCGATATCAAAGACTCTGTCAAGATCTCGAATCAAGGTCTCAAATACTTTGGTTGTTCCAGTTTCATAAGTTCCACGAAAATAAATCACATCCCAACCGGCATCTCTTGGAAGTACAACTTCCATGGAAACACCATGTATTGAATCTGCTTTGAGTATTTCTTGCTTCTTGCCCATGAGCAATATTTTTCGACCAATTCTCATCAGAATTCCTTTTCCGATATGAATAGGTATATGTCTACAATAAGCTTTTATGCAAGAAATGAGGAAAGATCGCATGATGGAATCTCTAATGGAATCAAGAATATGCTTTCAATGCTTCCTGAACATGCTTTTCAGCACTAAAGGAAGAATTGATTATCGATAAAACTTTGCCTTGGGCATCAAAACAATATGTAACTCTGCCGGGTAATAATCCTAAAAGTCCTTTCGGAACGCCGAAAACAGTACGGATTTTATTCTCCGTATCCGATAGCAAAGAGTATTTCAATATATGTTTCTTTGCAAATTGAGCATGCTCCTCTACGGAGTCTGCGCTTATGCCAATAACTTGTATGCCGGCTTTGAGAAATTCTTCATTTGCATCTCTGAATGAACATGCTTCTTTGGTGCAGAGATATGTATCATCCTTTGGATAAAAAAAGATGATGCAAGGTGTACTTGACAGTTCCTTGGAATGCACTTGCTCACCCTTTTCATTCAATGCTGAGAATTCAGGCATTCGATCACCGATTCGTATAGACATGTGACATTAACTCAATGAGATAGAAAGAAGCAGTGTTAAAATCCAAGTACTACCCGCAAATGCGAGTGGCACGGCCAAATTATCATCCAATTTAAATCTTGTTGTCGATGCCTCAGCAATCGTAGCAAGAATTGAACCGACTATACAAATAGAAAAAAATGTAGATGAATACGCGAAAATCCATGTCCATATTGCCGAAACAATCAAAGAAACGACAAAAAAAGCAGTACTACCTTGCAGGGACTTATCGAGGAAGGGTGTTTTTCCAAATTTTCGACCAATGAGCGCCGCGGCAATATCAGAGAGTATGACAATCGAATATCCAATGATTGCAAGAGGTTTTGGGAAAATTGCAACTGTTATGCATGCCGCGATCATAACCCACGATGCACCATTCAAAACGAGAGAAGTTCGATGCATTTCATGTGGTCTGAGCATTCCGCCAACAATTGGATACATTATCTTTCTGAAAGTGTCACTGTAATATATACCAAGATCGATAAGCAAGGTGAGAATAGCCACCGGAAACAAAATGAGTAATGCGGTTTTTGTATCGATGAAATAATAGATAATTGGAATGAGCAAGGAAACAATATGTATGCTTTTCCTTTGTATTTCGCCCAGATAGGTGATTTGCTCTATTTTTGACATTTTTGTACGGTTTGTTTGCTAAGGATATACCATTGATTACGCTTTATGCACATGCAAAGATAAATCTTGGACTGCGAATAATTGGCACATTGCCTGATGGATATCATGCAATTCACTCATTATTTCTCCCCATTTATGATCTTTTCGATACACTAACCTTCGAAAATCATGATACTGACATCATATTCATCAGCAATGATGATTTGAATATTCCCATGGAACAGAATTTGATTGTAAAGTCTGCACATCTGATGCGAAAGCACTTTGGCATACAAAAAGGAGCAATCATTCATCTGGA
>JBIKKD010000137.1:0-4358 GCA_044360565.1 Kapaibacterium sp. (SeqCode) | reverse complement strand
CTTAAGAAAGATCTTGTGGCACTCATGACCGATTCACAAGATTGGTGGCCTGCGGATTTTGGACATTATGGTCCATTCTTCATCCGCATGACATGGCATAGTGCCGGTACATATCGCACCGGTGATGGTCGTGGTGGCGGAGGAACGGGTCAACAGCGTTTTGCACCACTCAATAGCTGGCCTGATAATACAAATCTCGACAAAGCACGCAGACTTCTTTGGCCAATCAAGCAGAAATATGGACAAAGCATCTCTTGGGCAGATCTCATGATTCTTGCAGGTAATGTTGCACTTGAATCAATGGGTTTCAAGACATTCGGCTTTGCGGGTGGTCGCGCTGATGTATGGGAACCTGAAACCGATGTGTATTGGGGTAAAGAGCGTTCTTGGCTCGATGACAGACGCTATACCGGCGAGCGTAATCTTGAAAATCCTCTTGCAGCCGTGCAGATGGGTCTCATTTATGTGAATCCCGAAGGCCCGAATGGCAATCCTGATCCGATTGCGGCGGCAAAAGACATTCGAGAAACATTCGCTCGCATGGCCATGAATGATGAAGAGACGGTTGCACTCATCGCGGGTGGTCATACATTCGGTAAAACACATGGTGCCGGTCCGACATCACATGTAGGACCTGAGCCAGAAGCAGCTCCGATCGAGGAGCAAGGATTGGGTTGGACTAGCTCATTTGGCTCAGGAAAAGGAGCTGATGCAATTACGAGTGGTTTGGAAGTTACTTGGACTACGACTCCAACACAATGGAGCAATAATTACTTTGAAAATCTCTTCAATTATGAATGGGAATTGACAAAGAGTCCTGCTGGAGCAAATCAATGGGTTGCAAAAAATGCTGAGAATACTATCCCTCATGCATTTGATTCATCCAAGAAGCAATTGCCGACAATGCTCACGACAGATTTATCACTTCGTTTTGATCCCGCTTATGAGAAAATCTCTCGTCGATTCCTCGAGAATCCGGATCAATTCGCAGATGCTTTTGCTCGCGCATGGTTCAAATTGACACATCGCGATATCGGTCCGAAGACACGCTATGTTGGCCCAGAAGCACCAAAAGAAGATTTGATTTGGCAAGATCCAATTCCCGAACTAAATCATGCAGTGATTGATGCAAATGACATTGCTTCACTCAAAAAAACCATTCTTGAATCAGGTTTAACCATATCCGAACTCGTATCCACAGCATGGGCTTCTGCTTCTACTTTCCGTGGTTCAGATAAGCGAGGCGGTGCAAATGGCGCGCGTATCAGACTGACTCCACAGCGTTATTGGAATGTGAATAGTCCAGCTCAATTGTCGAAAGTATTGGATGCATATGAGAAGATTCAACAGTCATTCAATGCTGGTGGCAAGCATGTATCAATGGCAGATCTCATCGTACTTGGTGGTTGCGCAGGAATTGAAAAAGCTGCCGCAAATGCAGGTCATGCAGTAACAGTTCCTTTCACACCCGGCAGAATGGATGCAAGTCAAGAGCATACAGATGTCGAATCCTTCTCAGTGCTCGAGCCGATCGCAGATGGATTCAGAAATTATAAGAAAGCGAATTATGTGTACTCAACAGAAGAACTTCTTGTTGACAAAGCACAATTGCTCACGCTCACCGCACCTGAAATGACAGTACTTCTTGGTGGCATGCGCGTATTGAACACAAATTATGATCAATCCAAGCATGGTGTATTCACTTCAAAGCAAGACACATTGAGCAATGATTTCTTTGTGAATTTGCTTGATATGAATATCAAGTGGGCACCGATTGATGCTCACAATGAGTTATTTGAAGGGACTCATCGCACAAGTGGCGAAAAAGTATGGACAGCAACACGCGCTGATTTGATCTTTGGATCAAATTCCGAATTGCGCGCCTATGCTGAAGTCTATGCCACTTCTGATTCAGGAAGTAAATTCATCAATGATTTTATTGCAACATGGAATAAAGTGATGAATGCGGATAGATTCGATCTTGCATGATTAACATGACATTGAAAGGGTGGTCTTGGTAATTCTAGACCACCCTTTTTTGTAACCACTTGAGTTGAACTGCGTATTAGCTCAACATTTTTCTGAGAATATTCATGCTTGTCATCTCCGAACTCTCCAAACAATATGGCACTTTCAAGGCACTCGATTCCATTTCTTTCTCAGCGGAATCAGGTAAGATTTGTGGAATCGTCGGTCCGAATGGTGCAGGAAAAACCACAACGATTCGCATCATATTGGGTATTCTGGGAGCCAATTCCGGAACAATTACCTATGAAGGAAATCCTATTTCCGATATTCCGCGAAGTGCATTTGGATATTTACCTGAAGAACGCGGTTTATATAAGCAGTCAACAGTACAAGAGACTTTGCTGTATCTCGGTGCATTGAAACATCCGGATAAACAGAAACTCAAACGACAAATTGATCTATGGCTTGAGCGTTTTCTCATTCCCGAGTACAAGCACAAAAAAATCGAGGAATTGTCAAAAGGCAATCAACAAAAAATTCAATTCATTGCATCTGTTTTGCATGATCCCGAATTGCTCATTATCGATGAACCGCTTTCAGGATTAGATCCATTGAATCAGGAATTATTCAAGGATATTGTGAAAGAATTCCGAACACAAGGTAAGACAATCATCTTCTGCACCCATCAATTAGGAATTGCGGAAGTATTATGCGATTCAGTCATAATGCTGAATAAAGGTAAAGTTGCAATGAGCGGATCAATGGACGAATTACTTCGTTCCGGAACATCGGACATGATTATTGAATATTCAACACTATTCAATCAAGAAATCCCAAATTCATATCGCAAGGTATCAGACATGCAATGGATATTTCCCAATGAACATGAATCCATGCAAGAAATAGTTTCCAAAGCATCAGAGTTTGGAGAGATTCTCAGCATCAATCCATATCGTCCTACTTTGCTTGGAATGTTCCGTCAACATATTGAAGATGCAGAGGAGACATTATCATGAATTGGAAATCAGTCTCAACTGTTGCTTGGTGGGAATTCATTCAAAAAGTCAAAACCAAAGCATTCATTCTTTCAATGATTTTAAGTCCTGTCATCATGGGAGTATTTTCCGTTCTCCCTGTTCTGCTGACGACTGTTTCTGTTGAAGAACCCAAAAGGATCTTGATACTTGACAAACAACAGGTGATTGGTCAATTGGTGAAACCAAGCATTGACAGCATCACATATAGCGGGGGAGAGAAGAAATTTGATGTAACCGTAAAGAAGATTGAACCCAATACAAGTTTGGACCTAAAGCCATATCAACAGTCATTGTTGAAAGAAGAATATGTAGGAATGTTTGTGATACCATCCGACATTTATTCATCAAAAACAATGGAATATCATGGTCAACATGTAAGCAATGCTAGGGAATTGGAAGAGATAACGGACATATTTGAAACTATTCTGCAAGATTCACTTTTGCAGTTATATGGCGTAAAGGAATCTGAATTCAAATCAATAAATAAAGGCATTGATCTCAAGACAATTAAAGTTCAAAAAGATGGTAGTTCTGAGTCAGGGTCTTTCCTCGTGGAATTCGCTAGTGTCTATGGAACAATTTTCATCATTTTGATTATGGTGAGTTTTTCGGGTCAACAGCTTGTACGAAGTCTGCTTGATGAAAAAACCAATCGTATCATTGAGATTTTATTGTCTTCTGTCACACCGATGGAATTAATGTCCGGAAAACTGATCGGTCTTGGTGGATTGGGTTTGATTCAAGCATCTCTATGGCTTGCTTTTGCTTGGCTGGGCGCAACTTTTTCACAAGTTGAAGTATCAGTATTTTCTTCGATTCATTTGATTTTTCTGTATGCGATGCTCGGCTATTTCTTGTTTGCATCCATCATGATTGGACTTGGTTCTCTTGCGACCACAGAACAAGAAGCACAAACCATGACGGGGTATATTGTGATGTTGGCTACATTACCATTCATTTTGATGTTTGTCATCATTGAAAATCCTGGAGGAACAATCACAACTATCTGTAGTTATATCCCATTCCTGACGCCTGCGGTCATGAGCGCAAGGATAGCACTCATGATGCCACATTGGAGTGAGATCGTGATTTCTGTAATTGTACTGCTACTTTCAATTTTTGCTTGTCTTTGGGTATCTGCAAAATTATTTACCGTAGGTATGCTTACTTATGGAAAACGCATTTCATTTTCACAGGCAAGAACCATTGTGATTGGAAAGGAAAACAAGACTTTATAATGAAGTGTGTCATATTGAGTGAATAGCGCTGAAAGTTATTGGCACTATTGTTAATGATAAGTTGAGCATTCTATCTCATTGTGCATTTCTGTAATTTGTGATACATGAATAGAAT
>JBIKKD010000136.1:0-4364 GCA_044360565.1 Kapaibacterium sp. (SeqCode) | reverse complement strand
AATATTGACAGCGGAGGTGGTCTTCCCAACTCCGCCTTTTTGATTTGCTATTGCGATTATTTTCGCCATTGTACTTGTATTATTCTTGTGGTGGAGTCAATTGTTTATGCGCTCCATCACAAAATGGTTGATTGGCTGATTGCTTGCATGTACACCATGAAACTGTTTTGGTTTCAGTGATTTCAACTGCCATTGGTGAAAATGAAGAACCTTTATGTGAGCCATCACAAAATGGTTGATTTGATGATTTGCCACATGAGCACCAATAATATGTGCCTGGTTCCATTTCCATTCTGATGGATTTATATCCACCTATTTCCGGAGTTTCCATAGTTAAGTCCTTACATTGATGTTGGTGAAGAAATACCTAAAATTGTCAATCCATTGCTCATCACTGTTTTGGTAAGTATTGCAAGATGAATTCTTGCATTCATGAGTGAAGATTCCATACCTAATATTCTGCAATCATGATAAAATGAATGAAATGCAGAAGCTACCTCTCGCAAATATTCTGATATCATCTGTGGTTCGAGATTATGTGCCGCTCGGATTGTCACTTCCTCAAATCTTGTTAAGATTGAAATAAGATTCAATTCGGAAGAATGAATGAGCAATGATGCATCAAATGTATCCTGTATTTGCAATTGTTGCTCTTCGATTTGTCTGAGTAATGAGCATATTCTGGCATGTACATATTGCAGATAATACACAGGATTTTTATCATTTTGCTCACGAGCTATTTGCAAATCAAATTCCAATTGTGTTTGTGCTCCTCTCATGAGAAAGAAGAATCTCACAACATCTGCGCCAACTTCATCAATCAATTCATCCAGCGTATAGCTTTTGCCGGATCTTTTACTCATTTTGACTTGCTCTCCATTATCCCATAGAGTAACAAATTGATAAATGAGCACTTTTAATTTAGAAACATCATAACCCAATGCTCGAATGCCGGCTTTCACATCCGGTATTGTTGCTATGTGATCTGCACCAAAAATATCAACAATCAGATCATAGTTTCTTTCGAATTTGGTTCTATGATATGCTATATCGGGTAAGCGATATGTTGGCTCTCCTGTACTTTTTACAATCACTCTATCAGTGAGTGAATCATCAATCTCGGAGAACTTCATCCATGTTGCACCATCTTTTTCATAACTAAGATCTTTTCTCTTTAATTCACCAAGTAGTGAATCAATGGAACCATCGGTAAAGAGCGAATCCTCATTGAAAAAGGTATCTTGATGGATATTCATCTTTTTGAGTGTATTCATAATGGATGCAAAACACCATTCTTCACCCATTTTTCTCAAAGTTGAAAGTGTTTCGGAATTCTCATCTGAAAGTGTGTTTCCATATTGTTTGAATGCTTTTTCAGCTATTTCAATAATATACTCACCATGATATCCATCTTCGGGAAATGGATATTCTGTATTTCCTATAAGATGCTGATATCTCGCGAAGATAGATTTAGCCAGCATATTCATCTGATTGCCGGCATTATTGAAATAGTACTCTCGGGTTACCGTATATCCGGTCCATTCCAAAAGATTGGACACAGTATCTCCGATTGCAGCATTCCTTCCATGTCCAAGATGTAAATTTCCAGTTGGATTTGCACTCACATACTCAATATTGGCTGTTTTTCCGAATCCAATTTGGGATGATCCATATGAACTACCCATTGCAATCATCTCCATCAATGCAAGATGAAATGCATGTGGATTGAGATAGATATTTATGAAACCTGCACCTGCTATTTCAACTTTGTCAATGATTGTTGAATCCAGATTCAGATGTGCAATGATGTCCTGAGCAATATCTTGGGGTTTCTTTCTCAATTGCTTTGCCAAAGTCATGGCAATATTGGTTGAAAGGTGACCATGATCAGCAATTTTGGGTCTTTCAAAATTGATACTAGGTGCATCTATGCCAATTTCTTTTGCGGCTTGTATGAATGACAATTCAATAAACCGATGCATCATAATCCATCCTCATCAAAAGAACCAATTTGTTGATATCTCTCAGGAACTCTTCTTTCTTTGCTTAATTCCGTTAAGTATTTCTGCTTATTGGTTTTATTCATTTTAGCTAATTTGTCATCTTCAAGTACATAGAAATCAGAATCTCCCCATAGCTTCTCAATACGATAGAAATCACGAGCATCAGTATGAAAAACATGTACGACAACATCGAAATAATCGAGTATCACCCATTGTCTTGCATTCCAACCCTCTGATTTTGGAAATCCTTGTCCGGCTTCTTTTCCGGCTCTTTCTACTCCGGCAGATATAGCATCTACTTGTACTTCTGACAAACCTGAACATAATACAAAAAATTCTGCGGGTGCACCGTCAGCTTTTGTCAAATCCATCACCAGTATATTCTCTGCTTTTTTATCAGCCATTACTCTTGCGCAAAACAGTGCATATGCTTTGCTTTGTGCAATTGTGTTTTTTTGTTTGGATGCAGCCAATGCATTCTCCGGTTATTATTGATGTAGCAATTGTTTCTTATCGAGTATCTCAAGGGTGTGTTCATCTAATGTATAGACAATTGGTTTACCCGTTGCGATATTGAGTTCAAGTATTTCTTCTTTGGAAAGTTTATCCAATTCTGCAATGAGTGCGCGTAACGAATTGCCATGTGCAGTGATCAACACATTCTTTCCTTCTTTCAAGACAGGAATGATTTCTTCATGAAAATATGGGAGTACTCTCTCTTGAGTCATCTTAAGTGATTCTCCATTTGGTGGAGGAATATCAAAACTCCTTCTCCAAATTTTAAGTTGATCAGAACCGAATTCCTCTCCAACCTCATCTTTATTCAATCCTTGAAGATCGCCATAATGTCTTTCATTCAATTTTTCGCTTCGCTTCGTTGGAATTGTACCTTTACCTGCGGATTGCAAAGCAATATCAGCTGTGCGAATTGCTCTGAGTAAAGCAGAAGTGAATAACATGTCGATTGGATATTCCTTCAAAGCAAGACCCGCATTGCGTGCTTCTTCTTCTCCTTTGGAAGTAATGTCAACATCCACCCAACCGGTAAAGCGATTTTCAACATTCCATTGAGATTCGCCATGTCTTAGCAAAATGAGATAGACCATAATTATATACTTATTTATTATTCCATGTTGGTTTTCTTTTTTCTATGAATGCACTCATACCTTCCTTTTGATCTTCCGATGCAAAAAGTAGATAAAAATTCTTTCTTTCGAATTCCAATCCACCTTCAAGTGTTGTGCTAAATGATTTTAGCACAGACTCTTTAATCAACTTTACAGCAATTGGTGCTTTGCCCGCTATTTCGGATGCAAGAGCTATTGCTTCATGAAGATATGATTCAACAGGAACTACTCTATTTATTAGACCTGCTCTCCAAGCTTCACGAGCAGAAATCATGCGTCCTGTCAATGCGATCTCCATCGCTCTAACCTTGCCGATTGCTCTGGTGAGTCTTTGAGTTCCACCGGCTCCGGGCATGACGCCGATATTTATCTCGGGTTGACCAAATTGTGCTGTTTCACTAGCGATCAACATATCGCAATTCATGGCCAATTCACATCCACCACCAAGTGCGAATCCTGAAATGGCTCCTATGATTGGTTTTTTGATTGCTCTAATTCGCTCCCATCTTGCGAATTGATCTCTTTCAAGCATATCTATTGAGCCGGCATCAGACATTTCCTTGATATCTGCACCGGCAGCAAATGCTTTTTCATTGCCATGTATCACAATGCATCGAATATCGGGTGACCGATCGAATTCTTCCATAGCTTCAACGATTTCAATCATTGTTTGAAGACTCAATGCATTGAGTACTTGAGGCCTATTGAGTTGTATGACGCCGACTCCTGGTTTGGGAGTAGAAGTCAGAATGCATGTCCAATTATTCATATTAATACAGTAAACCTGCCAAAGTGGCTGTGAGCAAATTTCCTAAAGCTCCGGTAATCATTGCTTTGAGTCCCAGAGCGGCTATATCTTTTTTTCTTTCAGGTATCAAAGCGCCTATTCCACCGATTTGAATGGCAATTGAACTGAAATTCGCGAATCCGCATAATGCAAAAGTAGCCATTGTGACTGTCTTTGGCATCAGATTTCCTTGTTTTATGTATTCTGACAAGTCGGCATAAGCAAGAAATTCATTCAGACTGATCTTGGTACCAAACAATGCTCCAAACTTGTCAATATCTTGCATAGGAACGCCAATCATATAACCAATAGGAGTGAAGATCACGCCGAAAAGTTCTTTGAGGTCATGCGGAAACCAAATGGAATACTGAGAAAGCCCATGATGAATGTTCAGCATTCCGGCATTTATTCCGGCAATGATTGCCACAAATGCAATGAGCATGGCCG
>JBIKKD010000135.1:0-4369 GCA_044360565.1 Kapaibacterium sp. (SeqCode) | reverse complement strand
GAGTTCCCCGGCTTGTTTTTGCTCTTCAATCTGCAATATGCTGCATAATTCCTTTGCCGCGGTTTCTCCGCAATCCAGCAATGAAATATCAGGTAAAGTCTTGCCAATAAGATCTTTCAACAAAGGATAATGAGTGCAACCAAGTACGAGGATGTCTATACCCAATGCAAGAAATTCATGCAAATACTCATGAGCTATCATAGCGGCGGAAGGATGATGCCCAAAATCTTCCTCAGCAAGAGGAACAAAAAGCGGACATGCTTTGGCATATACTTCAATGTTCAATCCTTTGCTCTCAGCCACATTTCCTATTTCATGCTCATAGGCATGAGAACCAATGGTAGCTCTTGTACCTATGATGCCAATTTTCTTGGTGATGCTTTGCTCAACGGCTGACACTGCCGCAGGATGAATCATTCCGATCACAGGAACCGGACTGATATCTCTTGCAAGATCCAAAGCCAAGGCGGATGCCGTATTACAAGCGATGACAATTGCTTTTACATCAAAACTCAAGAGAAAATTCACGCATTGGCGGGTATAATGTCTGATCGTTTCAGGAGATTTATTGCCATAAGGAACGCGAGCGGTATCACCCAAATACACGAATTCTTCGCCCGGCATGGAATGAATGAGATGTTTCAGAACGGTGAGTCCACCGACTCCTGAATCAAATACCCCAATTGGCTGTGTTTGTGACTGTTGAGTGAATTCTGACATTGGAGAAACTCAATACTGTTGAGAAAGGGAGTCGAGTCTTTTCTCAAATCGCTTCATGGAATCATCCAAATCACTTTGTAATTTTTTGAATTGATCCTGAAGAGCTTTGTCATTTTCCTTTGATTGCTGTTCAAGTTGCAAATTTAAATCATCCAGATTCTCATCAATGGATGATATTTCCTGCTTCAAAACCTGTAATCTTTTTTTGAATCCCGTGAGAATCTGTTTTGTCTGTTGCTCATATTGTCCCTTGAATGTGAGCGTGTTTTTCTTGAATCTCTCGGTCAATTGCAGAATTTGCTCATTCATGATTTTGAGCACTTGTTTGGCCGCAGGGATGTCCTTTTTTTCTTTTTGTTCTTGTGCCTGAAGTGTTATTGTGAACATCATCAGGGCGATGATCAGGAGTGTTTTCATCCCAATTCCTCTTCTTCGGATGCAAAGAGTGCGATAACTTGTTCTGGTTTTTCCGCAGCGGAGATGCTATCACGAAAACTATCTTTGTTCATGAGTCTTGAAATGCGAGAGAGAAGTCTTAGATGAGTTCCAACCGTATTTTCTCTACCAATGAGCATGAAGATGATGGTCACGGGTTGCTGATCCAATGCTTGGAAGTCAAGAGGTTCTTTCAATGTCATGAAAGCACCCACGGTCTCTGTGATATGATTCGTCTTGCCATGCGGGAGGGCAAAACCTTTGCCAATGCCGGTTGACATGATTTTCTCACGATCAAAGACTGCTTTTCGGGCTTCTTCCACTTTTGTGATATGTCCACCGGATGCCAAAGCATCAATCATTGCATCCAATGCAGCATCTTTTGTTGCAAATGTCGAATTCAGCAATATAGCTGAAGGCTGAAGGATATCTGTGATCTTCATACTGGAGCGCCAATGAATGATATAGCAATGTTTGCCGATGAATCGAGCAAGTATTGGGAATTGAAGTGCAAATCTATGGAATTCGCATCAATGAACGATATGTATGGGATGCAAGATTGTAGAAAAAGGTGTACTGATTTTTATGCCATGAAGTCCTGAGGATAAATCATCAGGCAATGAAATGGAAAATGCCTGCATGCCTTGCTTTATTTCCAATTGCATTGAATTGCCAATCTTTCTGCCATCCAAAGAGATGAATTCGAGTATTGCGATTCCTTGAAAAGGGGAATGAAATGAACAGTACACAAGATCTTTTGCAGGTTGAGGCATCACTTTGAATTGCTTTATTTGCTGGTCATCTCCAATATTGCTGATGGGATTCTTCGGTATGAGTGACAGTAATTTCACTCCATGTGAAGGAATGCTGAATTGCAATTCTTCACCAAGTAAACCCAATTCTTGATGAGACCATATATCCTTGATCATATATTGTATGTCTTTGGATAAGCCCAATGACTCTCTTGTTATAGACATCATTTGCTCACCGACATCATCTCGATTGAAGAATCCAATGGCAATTCCGCCATGTGACAGTGGTTTTGTCCAAATCTCTTGCCATATATTTTTAAAGACTCTTGCTCCTTGAATACCTAGAGGATCTTGATGCATGGAGAGGACTTCATGATTTTTAAGCAATTGAAGAGTGAAAGCATCAATTGAATCCATGTGCATACTGATAATCAATGGGGAATTGAGCAATGCCCAGAGTGAAACCTGCGTATACTGCTCATGAGCCGTGAGTTCTGTTTTCTTTGTGAATGGAAATGGTTGCGAATAACCCATGCGAAGATGATCCATATCATTCCAGCCATTGTGACCTGCATATACTTCCAAACCGGCTTGACGGAATCCGACGATATTGGACATGCTCCACCAATTGTCTTGGATATCTGTGGTTGTTCTCCAAGCATGACCCCCGACTGACCTGCCCCATTTCCAAACATCATTATTGCCATATTGACAAAGCATATAAAAGATGTCTTGATTGCAAGCTGACAATAATGTTCCAAGTTTTGCATACGGTGCTTTGGCTAATTCTTCCGGACTGAATTGATTTGTTTTCAAAAGCGAGTCATAGACTGTTTGATAGCCGCACCAATCATATTTGACAAGATCAGCTTTCAATGAGCAGAAATATTCTGCATCCTGAGCTTCATGATCAAGTGAACCGGGTAATTGTACGCATGTATTGGATCCGGGAGAAGAATATATGCCAACCTTGAATCCAAGCGTATGCAATGAATCTATCAATTTAGGAAGATTCGGAAATTTTTTCGCGGGTTGTAAACCATTCATTGATGCTGAATGACTTGTATCCTGCCAGCCATCATCAATCAAGACATATTCAAATCCATAATCTTGGAGTCCGCTCGAACGCAATGCATGTGCAGCTTTGTACATGTCTTGTTCTGTAACATATTCCCAATGTGCATACCAGGATGACCATCCAATGGGTGCAGAATATGAGATTGTGTCACCAATGCGGAATGAGAATGCATGTTCAGTTTTGCCAAGGGGGTTTTTCGCAATAATCGTAAGTGAATATGAACCGGGCTTTGCGATACTACCACGAATCACTCTATGAGTGGAATCGAAATAGAGTCCGGGTGGAAGCTCAGACATAGTCACATTGATGGGGTCAATACCTGTGATTGGTATATAATGTCTTATCTCACTACCAGGTCTTGCGCCATATACACTTTTTCCATGAATCTTTGGAAGCAGGGATTCATCCGGAGTGAGTACAAACTCCTGTTCGATTGGTCTGATAAATGGCTTGGGTATAAAACCATCTTTTACAATGATTCTTGTCTCTACCCAATTTGCATGATCCGAGAAGATATTGTCATTTCCATCAAAAACCAATAATTCACATGTTTGTTTGCCGGTGAGATCCAATGAAAATGCTTTGGCGTTTTCAGTTCGATCCATGATATCTGATCGCCAAAGAACTTCGCCATCGGCAATGATCAAAAATTCGGCTGACCCTCTTTCAGGAAAAATCCCCTCGTCTATTCCGGCAAGACCTTCAATTGTTATTGCCTTGCCATCGAGAGCAAGCGTGAATTTGCTTCCTGCATGCGTTCCAACTCCGCGTTCATATACCTTCCCGGCAATTCGTAATGGTTTGCCCATCACTGATAGATTGATTCTTGGTCTTCCAAAATCCTGTTTGATTGCACTAAGATCCAGAGAAGATAGTTCAACTGTGTCAATCTGAGCAAATACCTGAACATGAATCAGCAATAATACCAAGTATCTAAAGATGTTCATGATTGAGTTTCAGCCCAATTTGTGATCAATTGCTTATACTCTTCGGCTATATGCATTGCCGAAGAATCGGAAGATGCTTCAACAGCTACAATGAAGGCAGGTCTTTCTTTGTCTGGAAACAATACAATAGTGGAATCCGGATTATTCACCGTGATGCCATCTATCAATGTTCTATCCATCTTCTCGGTAAATTCCATGGCTTTTCTCATCACAATTCCTTTCTTTTCCCATGGACATGGTATCGTATGATGCATGCGTGAGCGATAGGGTAATTGCTGATGAAGACCAGAGAATGTCAATCCCGTTTTTGCGAGCATGTCCAGACATTTTGCTAGAGAGAACATTCCATCGGAAGCAAATAAATAATCCGTAAATATGAATCTTCCTCTTGTATCACCCGAGAACAATACGCGTCTGTCTTTCGTGGCTTCCATCAT
>JBIKKD010000015.1:0-13530 GCA_044360565.1 Kapaibacterium sp. (SeqCode) | reverse complement strand
CAGGTGCGTGCTGAGAATAGGATTGGTTGGGGTCCGTGGACCGAAAGAAGAAAACTCACATTCTCAAAGAAATCATCCAGTGATATCATAGATGAAGAAAATGGATTCAAACTCATGCCGAATCCCGTGGGTGATATATTGACAATCTCAAGCAATGCACAAGATGGATTTAGAGTGTATTCTATGACGGGCGAGGAAATCCTAAAAGGCAAAACGGGAATTCCCTTGAATGTCTCAGGAATTCCCGCCGGCTTCTATCTTGTGCGATTTGATCAACTAAAAGTCACAATGCGATTTATCAAGGAGTGATCATTCTCCGCTAATGATAGGTAATTTCAGATTCACATATTGCTCATTGAATCTCTTGATCTCAATGAGTTCCATGGCTTTCACCGCATCGAGTTCTTTTTGAATCAATGCGGTGATTTTTTTTACCGCTTCATAAGTCTGCTCTGTTGGCTTGGCATCTGCTGATGCGATGGTTGATGTCAATGCAGATAATTTATTATTTAATTTCATCGGATGATTCAGAAGGTCTTGTCCGGCTTTTGCTTTATTCTGCACGAGTCTATTTTCAATTGCATTCAATGAATCAGTGATCAATGTTCCAAGCTTGATGATGTCTTTTGTCAATATCGTATCCTTCACTTCTTTTTTCATTTTTGCAATTGACTGAGAAATGGTGGACTTCATGTCTTTCATACGATTGACCGTTTTATGTGTTTCGCTCACCTTTGCATTTACAGATGAATGTAAATCAAATTGTAATTTCAAATCTTCGGTTTTTGCACCAATTGCAGATGCAATTTCGAATTGCTCTTTTGCAATGATTGAATCACCTTTTTTCAGAATCACGGAATATGTTCCGGGAAACACTTTCGGACCTCGAGTTGAGGCACCCCACATCACAACCGGCGATTCAATTGCGGGTGCAATATGCATATCCCAGAAAAAGCGATTGAGTCCTTTCTGTAAGGAAAGTGCGGCATTCTTCACCTCTTTTCCGGGCTCAGTATGATACACTGATTCCGTGATTGCCTTTTCCCCTTTCATGTCTTTGTCTGAAGAAAATGTTCGCAAGACTGAATCTTTTTGATCGCGGAATTCCATAGTAATCGGACCGCTTCCCGAGCCGTCCCAGTTATAATACACCATCACACCATTCGGAAGATTTTCGCCTGTCTGCATTCCCGGACTATACCATGCTCCACCTTCCATGCGCCAGCTGGAGCGAGGTTTGAACAAAGTGTATTGAGCATTTTTAACTTGATTCGAAGCCAAATTGCGAAGAGGCGTGATATCATCCATTATCCAGAAAGATCTACCATGCGTTGCGATTACGAGATCGCCTTCTCTATCATGAATGACAAGATCATGTATAGGACTTCTTGGCAAATTATTCTGCATGGCAGTCCATGATGCGCCATCATTGATGGACACAAAGAGTCCGATCTCGGTTCCCGCAAAGAGTAATCCTTTCTGCTTTGGATCTTCACGAATAACTCTAGTATATGCAATATCCGGAATCCCTTTATTGATCATTTCCCAAGACTTTCCATAATTGGTTGTTTTAAGCAAATATGGTTTTGCATCATCGGCGGATTTATATCTTGTGGCGGCTAAATATGCCGTTCCTTCATTGAAATGTCCTGCATCAATGATGCTGATCAATGCCGGTTTACCACCATTGGGTAATTCTTTTGGTGTGACATTATTCCATGTTTTTCCGCCATCTCTTGTAATATGCACGAGTCCATCATCAGTTCCGGCCCAAAGGATATCTTTATTGAGTGGAGATTCACTGAAAGCAAAAATGGTGCAATGCGTTTCAACACCGGTATTGTCTTTCGTGATCATACCACCGGAGGCCTGCATTTTACTTGAATCATTCGTTGTGAGATCATCACTTATGCGCTCCCAGGAATGTCCTTCATTGGAAGTTTTGAAAACATGATTACCACATGTATACAGTATATTCTGATCATGCTTTGAGAAGACAATCGGATATGTCCATTGAAAACGATACTGATGATTTGCGGCGGCGCTTCCCACAACATTTTCCGGATAGACACTCACATCTTGATCTTGCATATTCTTCCGATTCAATCTTGAAAGGAAGCCTCCATAATTGCCACCATAAATGATATTATGATCTTTTGGATCCACGGCAATATATCCCGATTCTCCACCGGCTGCTATGAACCAATCTGATTTATCGATTGACCAACCGAATGACCGTGAAGCGATGCCGATGGAACTATTGTCTTGCTGACAACCATATACGCGATATGGAATTTGATTGTCGGTGGTAACATGATAAAACTGCGCGGTTGGTATATCAATATCGGAATATGTCTTTCCACCAGTATTTGTTACAAATGCACCTCCATCATCAGACACAATGAAACGCTCTGCATCCTCAGGATCTATCCACATATCATGATGATCGCCATGCATTGTTCTCATACCGGAAAAAGTTCGGCCTCCATCGGTGCTTTTGAAGATACCCACATTTAATGCATAGATACCATCTGCATCTTTGGGGTCGGCGATGATATGAGAGAAATACCAAGGTCTTTGACGAATATTTCTATCTTCTGAAACCTTCATCCATGTTCTTCCTACATCATCGCTTCGGAATAATCCACCATGTTCATGTTCTATCATTGCCCAAATTCTATCACGCTTTGCGGGCGAACAAGTCATGCGAATTTTACCGAGCACACCTTTGGGGAGTCCCGGATTTTTAGAGAGCTCTTTCCATGTATCACCTCCATCTGTGGATTGAAACAAACCACATCCGGGGCCACCACTCGACATGCTGAATGCATTTCTGGAAGCTTGCCACAGTGTGGCATAAAGCATGCGTGGATTATGAGGATCTCGCTGAATGTCAATCGCTCCGGTTGAATCCCCGAGTGTTCCGGGTCTTTTCAAGACCAATGTCCAACTCGACCCACCATTCGTGGTTTTATATATTCCGCGTTCAGGATTTGTTCCGAAAATTCTTCCCATCGATGCGATGAGCACTTCATCCGGATTATTGGGATGAACTGCAATCTTGGCGATATTCCCAAAGTTTTTTGGTGAGATTTGTTTCCAAGATTTTCCGGCATCCAGTGTTCGATACATACCTTCGCCAAATGAGATATTTCCACGAATATCGCATTCACCTGTTCCAATATAGATCATCGAGGGATCAGATGGAGCAATAGCAATGGCACCGATTGATGAAGCCATGAAACTTGTATCGGAAATGGAAATCCATGATTCCCCGGCATCTTCTGTTTTCCAAACACCGCCACCCGTTGCACCGAAATAATAGGTATTTCTATCACCTTTGATGCCCGTGCAAGCAAGTGATCTTCCACCACGGAAAGGTCCGATATGACGATATTTCATCCCTTCAATAATCTGCTGCTCGAGATTTTGTGCATGCAATTCAAGGGAAAATAGTGTCAATAAAAACACAATGAACATGAGACACCCGGTATGAATGAACAATGAAACATGATCAAATGAATGATTCATGCAATCAAGTTAGGGAATTGATTAATTGTGATGCAATACTTTATTGGAGCAAAAGACTCCGATTTTGCATCAGGGTTTTGGACGAGTGGAATAGATGATTCGAAGTGATGGTCTTTTCTTTGGATCGGAATCTTTCGGTCCGAAAAATACCATTCTATCAAGGCGTGTTCTATCTCTCAAGATATATGGGAGAATCTTCATTGTGCCGGTTTTTGTATTTCTCAGTAATGATTCCACCATTCCATTCACAACGGGAAATTCATAGACGATTGATCCATTTTTTGAGAAACCGGTGAATTCTCTGACGAGATTACCGGCAAGTGAATCAACAAATTGAGAGGAAATCACGCTGTCTCTGAATTGATTGCCACGAATGGTTTCCACGCTATCAAGTGTAAGTGCCAATACTGCGCCATGAATTGCAATGCCAGTCGGTAAATCCTTCAGGGAAATTTCCAAATTGGAGAATGTACCTGTTCCATAATTCAAGATGACTCTATCTTGCAATGGATTTGGCTCGGTTGTGAAAGTGGCATCATATGCCGATTCCAACATCATTGTATCAACTGTTGCGCTTCCGGCTTTTTTATAAGCAACTCGAATTCGCACTGTTGGATTATCAGGAGTTGAAATGGTATTCCTTGCAAATGCTCTGATCACTGTTGAAGAACTTTTGGGCTTCAGCGCAATACCATAAGCGGATTCTGTATTGACAGTGGTATCATTCTTTGCTTTGTTTCTCAAGACAAACCATGATTTGATAAGAGATTGCGAGATATCAACAGAAATCTCAGGCATGGTATCACGCAGAGCTATGGAACCATCGAAGTTTCCCATTGACATGATATCTAGAAATCCTGCCTGCAAAAATGAGTCAATCGTAGCTCTGGGAGTCCAAGGTTTATTGATCGTAAAGACATCAAATGCAATGCGATTCGAAAGTGAATCACCGAGAGCATATCGTTTGGGTTGCAATATCAATTTTGCAGAGATGATTTCTGCATCGGGAAGTGAATCAGGCACATTGCCAAAGCGTGAGAGAATGGAAGAAGTAAATCCCTTGGCAGACCCCAAAAACAAATCAGCAGCATAGGATGCAGATGGTTTGATACTTCCGGCACTTGAACCGGTGAACATTGAAATGGAATCAGAACTGATGACACTCACATTGATAGTATCATCAAAAATGGCTCCACCTGCAATCGGACTTTGTTCATTGCAGCCGGATATGGAAATCATGATGCTCATTGCCCAAAGAGGCAATGTGAATCGCAGAATGCTCAAAAAAGAATCTTTCTTCACTTTCATCACAAAGTATCTTTCATGAGTGCGCGGTAGAGTTCACTATATTGTCTTGCGGCACGACCCCAAGAACGGTCTTCATTCATGCCATTCAATATCAGTCCATTCCAAGATTCTTCTTCATCGAATAATTTAATTGCTTTTTCAATTGTAGACATCATGGATTTTGCGGTATAATCTTTGAACACAAAACCTGTTCCCTCACCTGACTTCTTATCATAATCTGTTACTGTATCAGCTAATCCACCAGTTGAACGGACGATTGGAACTGTTCCATAAACGAGTGAATATTGTTGATTGAGTCCGCATGGTTCATACTTTGAAGGCATGAGGAACATATCTGCACCAGCTTCCATCAAATGTGCCAATTCATCATCGAATTGGATGCGAATGGAGAATTTTTCAGGATATTTTTTGGCCAATGCTTCGAGTTTTGGATAGAATGAATGATCTCCTTCACCAAGCATCACGAATTGAATGTCTTTTGAGAATAATTCTTTCTCTGCATCCAATATTAACTGAATGCCCTTTTGATCGATGATTCTTGTGACCATCGCAATAAGTGGCACTCTTCTGTCCGAATGAACAGGCAAATCAAATCGATCGAGAACGGTTTCTTTGTTTGGGGCTTTGTTCTCAATTGAAGATTTATCATAATTTTTGGTGAGATGCGTATCGATTTTGGGATTCCATGTATTCAAATCCACACCATGAGCAATTCCAACCATGCGATCCGGCTTAGTCTTCAACACATCACTAAGTCCATTGCTGAGTTTTTGATCCGCAAGCACTTCCTTCGCATATGTTGGAGATACAGTAGTGATGCAATCTGAAAAGTGAATGCCGGCCTTCATGAAATTCACTTTCTTTTTGTGTGAAAGAGCATCTGCATCATTAGTAGAAAAACCTGTTTTGGTGAGTGATTTCATCGGGAAATCACCTTGCAAACCAAAATTGTGAATCGTGTAAATAATCTTAGTTTTTGCGAATAAATCATTGTGTTTGAGTCGAATCAAAGCCGGCAATATTCCTGTTTGCCAGTCATTGCAATGAATGATGTCAGGAACCCAACCCAATAACATGCATGTTTGGATGACTGAATGACCAAAAAACACAAAGCGTTCATCATTGTCAGGATAATCCAGACCTGTTGCAGGATCGGCATAAAACCCTTTATTCGCATCAAAATAATTCGTATTTGTCGTGATATATGCTTGAACTTTTGACCGAGGATTATTAATCGATGAGGATTTGACGGTCGCATATGATTCTGTATCGCCAATCGGAATCGGAATGTCTCTCAAACGATTGATTTCATGTATGCGATTCTTTCGCTCACTGATGGATCCATATTTGGGAGCCATAACACGGATATCATGTCCCAATTCCCTTAAAGCCAATGGTAATGAATATGAAACATCGGCGAGCCCACCTGTTTTTGCAAATGGATAGACCTCGCTCGTTACAAACAAAATGCTTAATGGTTTTGCCATGTCCTGCTTTCAAACTGTATATACGCAAAAATGCTTACGCGAAAATACGGATTTTTATCCAATTTCCTTTTCTTCGCTATGAATCAATAAAAACTAACAATATGATTTTCAAGGAATTGCCATTTCCACGCATCATAAGTCGGATTAATTAAACATCCGATTGCATTATGCTAAAAAGAATGATAATCTTTCATGAAAACATGTATTTTCGTGATCATGATTTCCAATTCAAAACACATAACAACCCGTATTTTGAGAATGGCAAGTTCTTTGTTTGCCATAATGGCGTTATTTACTAATTTTCTCCATTCTCAAAATGTAAAGCCTTTATTCGGCATCATAAATAATTATGCGAGAGTGATCCAATATCATTCTTGTTCAAAAACAGTAGATATCATTGGTATCAATGGTTTTGAACCAAATAAGAAAGTATTGATGATTCAAATGAATGGTGCCAAAATAGACACTACGAATACTTCTTTTTTTGGGAGGGTATTGAATTATGGCAATGCCGGAAATGCCGAGGTATTGGAGATTGAATCGATCATTGGTTCTTCAATTGTATTCAAACATGCACCATTATTGCAGTATGATCCGGAAACCAGTGCAGTTCAATTAGTGACTATTCCCTCTTATGATACTGCATTGATTACTGAAATGCGTCCTGCCTTGACATGTAGCCCTTGGAATGGATCCACCGGTGGTGTTTTGGCATTCGAAGTTCGTCTGGCTTTGGATATTGCAGGTCCTATTGATGTTTCCGGATATGGCTTTGAAGGTGGTAGAGTACGACACTCCAATTCAGGCGCAGATAATGTTTTAGAATATGCATTACCCAATTCAAGAGTAGATTTGGCAGGTGAAAAAGGCAGAGGAATAGCCATATTACAAGAGAGCTATCTCCTAGGTCGTGGCGCACCTGCAAATGCCGGAGGTGGTGGAAATGCTCATAATGCCGGAGGTGGTGGTGGAGCAAATGGTGGTTTTGGCGGTGTGGGTTCTAGAGATTGGCCAAATGGATCAAATCAAAATGGTGGGGTTTCAGGCAGAGCAATTCCTTATCAACAATTCATAAATGATTCACTACCACGCATATTCATGGGTGGAGGTGGAGGTTCAGGACATGTCAATAATGATGCATCACTTCCAGGCGGAAATGGCGGTGGAATTGTTTTCATTCGTGCGAATAATATCAATTTTCGTGCAGGTGCTAAAATCATAAGTAATGGCATCGATGTTGGTGGACCAAGAACAGGTGGCTCTAACGATGGTTATGGAGGAGGAGGCGCTGGAGGATCAATCTATTTTGATGTAAATCGATTCAATTATTTTGCAAGTAATACCACTATTGAGGCAAAAGGTGGAAGTGGAGGCAGTACATCAGCATCAAAGCATGGTCCCGGTGGTGGTGGTGGTGGTGGAATAGTGATGTTTAAGAATTCCATACCCAATGGATCTTCAATGAATGTCACCGGTGGTAAACCCGGTCAAAATACTGCCGATGGAAATTCATTCGGTGCAGATGCAGGAAAAGATGGATTAGTTATTGGCAATGTCCGTTATACCGAAAGTAGTAAAGGAGTGATGGCTCTGTCTATATCGAAAGATACAACCATCTGTGAGAAATCAGCCATTCAATTATCCGTGAAACCACTTGGTGGAAAGCCACCTTTTACATATCAGTGGAGCGGAACGAATATTACGGATCCGGCTTCACAATCAACGACAGCAAGACCAACAAATAGCGAAACATATCGGGTGATTGTCCGTGATTCAAATGGTTGTACGAATTTTGCAACCGTCAAAGTGACTGTTCTCCCTGCTCCTTCACTGAATCTCCCCGAAAATCGCAGAACTGCATGCAAAGGCGATACCATCCTTCTTCAAGCAAATAGCACGCAAGAACTCACATGGCTCCCTACATCCGGATTGCTTGAGAATAAAGGCAATCAAGTTCGTTGTATTGTGGACTCCTCAAGAACCTATACCATTTTTGCCGAGACACAGTCAGGATGCTCAGCGATTGACACCATTCGCATTGAAGTTCAAGAAGTGCCAAAAATCACTGCAATGGAAAGAATAACGGCGATATGTCCTGAAGAAGATTCCATTACCATTCCACGATCACTGGTCTTTGGCTCCAATACCCCATATCTCGTGAAATGGTTTACTGCAAATGATACTATTAGTACTGATTCAGTTTTCAAACAAGTAAAGGTTAAGCCGGATCGGACAACGATGTATTATATGGAATTCACAACACCAATTGGTTGTGTTAATAAAGATTCTGTATTGCTTGTCGTAAATACAAAACCTACTATCACGCTCACGAAAGATACCATCATTTGCAAAGGAAATACTCTCGTTCTGAATGCCAGCGGTGGCATTACATATGCATGGTCACCAAATATTGCATTGTCAGATTCTGGCATTGCAAATCCAATTGCAAGCCCTACTGTCACGATGAAATACTTTGTCAATATTACTAATGCCGAGGGTTGCTCGGCGATTGACTCTTTGACGGTGACAGTCATTGATCCCCCACAAAAACCGATTCTTTCGAGAAGAAATGACACCTTGATTGTGCAGGGTGATGGCTCTCAATATGAATGGCTCTTGAATGGAACTGTGATTTCAAATAATCAGGATTCACTTCTCATCATTGATTCATCCGGATCTTATTCCGTGATTGCAAAGAATACATATTGCTCAACCATCTCAGATTCATTATTTGTTTCTATTGGAAATGCGCGTATTGTTCTCGACTCCATCACATTGAACAATAATGAACGTGGGATTGTACATATTCGAGTATTGGACACAATCAGCATACAGGAATCCGGAATTACGGGCTTGACTTTGCATCTCTCATGGAATGCAACTGTGGCTGAGATCCAGAATCCCGCATTCACTCAAATCATTGGTCAGGATGTGAAGAATGCTTCACTGTCATTGCCATTCAATGAACTTCCAATCATTGGATCATTGAATATTCGTGGATTGCTTGGGAATGCCCCAGAGACCTCCATAAAGATTGATTCCATCAAACCAATTGGTGGACTTTTACGAGTTTCAACAATCAATGGCAATGTAAAGATTGGAGATATCTGTTATGAAGGCGGGATTAGATTATGGCATCCAGATAAAACAGTTGCCCGCTCAAGAATAAGCATCAATCCGCATCCAATCGAATCATCAAGTGAAATCATCTTGGATATTCCAGAACAAGGAAGATTCACACTGCAGGCACACTCTTTGATCGGATTTTCAATTCCAATTGCATCAGGTTTTACATTACCCGGAAAAGTGATTGCTCAATTACCATTTGATGCATTTGCTTCGGGAATGTATACATTGATACTTCAAACACCAACTGAAATCACAACAGTACCAATCATCATCAATAAGTAATATGAAGAAGATTGAAAAAACCGAACAAGAATGGCGTGATCAGTTAACTGATGAGCAATATGCTGTCACAAGATTAAAAGGCACGGAAAGAGCATTCTCCGGTGCATATTGGGACCATCATGGGAAGGGAGACTATGCTTGCATTTGTTGTGGCACTTCGCTATTCACTTCAGAAGAAAAATATGATTCAGGGTGTGGCTGGCCATCATTTTTCTCAGCATCAAATTCGGAACTGATTGAAGAATCTCCTGATTTTTCTCATGGAATGGTGAGAACCGAAATCATGTGTTCACAATGCGGGGCGCATCTCGGTCATGTATTTCCCGATGGACCAGCACCTACGGGAATTAGATATTGCGTAAACTCAGCTTCATTATCATTCAAGGACAAGGATAAACATGGCAAAGAAGATTGAAACAAGTTTTGAAGATCAAATCAAAAGACTGGAATATATCGTTTCGGTACTCGATCAAGGTAATGCATCATTGAATGACATGATGTCACTCTATGAAGAAGGCATGACATTGATTGTCTCATGTAAAAAAACACTCGATGAAGCAGAGCAAAAACTCACTGTACTGGGTGCTTCATAAATGCATGTTCCATTAAGCAATCACGCTTAACGGAACATCCCACGCATTTTGTCCTTGAATTCAACTGCTTCCCTACCTTTTAAGCCCAATTCAGCAAGCGTCTCATCTGATGGGAATTCCATGGATCCCAATAGATGCTTCATGACTTTCAATTCAGGTGCAGTCATGCGATGTGCATTGAGAACATAATCCTCAAATGCTTCCCAGGCATGTGGTACGAATGGTTTCACAAGTTCTGCGATGGCTTCCGCGAATACGCGTATCTCATATTGAGCATGAGAATCAATGCGAAGTCGCAAAAAGTGAAAGAGATTATGCAGATCAATTTTCCAATACCATTCGGTGTAATTTGAAACAGGCAAATTGATGCGCGCAATTTCGCGGGCAATACCCTGTTCTAAGAATTCCTGATATTGAGCATAAGCTTCATCCTGTCCCGCTTTGAATGCATTAGCCGCTTGATCAGCCATACCTTCCGGCAAAGTTTCTTCAGATCTTCCTTGCTTATTCAATACACTCTGAGGACGGATATCATTCGGATTCGGAGTGTAGAATTCATCCTTCATTTCAGAATAACGACCCGAATATTCATTCACATTAGCAGTGCGATGTCTGATCCATTGTCTTGCCACGAAGATTGGCAATTTCACATGGAATTTGAATTCTACCATTTCAAATGGAGTTGTGTGCGCATGGCGAAGGAGATAGCGAATAAGTCCACGATCTTCAAGCACTTTTTTAGTGCCTGAACCATAAGAAACACGAGCAGCTTGCACGATTGCGGCATCATCACCCATGACATCAATCAAGCGAACAAAACCTTTGTCCAGACAGTCAATGCGTTTACCAAGTAGAGCATCCTTATCCGATGCATCAATGCCAATTCCAAGTTCAGACATGCAGAAACCTTCATCAATTATCTTTTTGAATGCGTGCAAATTACAAAATCACTTCTTTTGTTTTGATCAACTGTGGATAACACGCTTTTTCATTCCAAATTCTTTTGCAGTTAAGCCCTCATTTCCTGAATTTTGGGATATCTTTGGAGTATGACCATGCTGAAAGATTTTAAAGAATTCATCAATAAAGGAAATGTCTTTGATCTCGCCATAGGGGTCATGATTGGTGGTGCATTCGGAAAAATCGTCACATCCCTTGTAAATGACATTGTGATGCCACCGATAGGCGCTATAAACAAGGTGGATTTGACAAATCTCTTCATCAGTCTCAATGGCATTGAATATCCCACGCTGAAAGCAGCAAAAGATGCAGGTGCTCCAACCCTGAATCTTGGATTATTTCTCAATTCCATATTGGATTTTTTGATTGTGTCAATCTCTATCTTTCTCATGACCAGAACATTGATGAAGTTTCAGCAAGATAAAGAAAGTAAAGAAAAGGAATGTCCGCATTGTCTATTGAAAATTCCGGTCAAGGCATCTGTCTGCGGACATTGCACAAGGGAAATTCCCGGACAAGAGACATGATACAGGGGTTCATGCACCATATTGAATATTCACCATGACATTTCTCAATCCACTTGTTTTACTCGGCCTGATAGCAGCTGCAATTCCCGTGATTCTTCATTTGTTGAATCTCAGGAAATTGAAGACTGTTGATTTCAGTACATTGCGATTCATCAAAGAATTGCAAAAAACCAGCATTCGCAATCTCAAAACACAGCAAATCATCCTGCTGATTCTACGCACATTGATCGTGATTTGTTGTGTATTGGCATTTTCACGACCAACAATAAAGAGTTCACTTCCTGTAATCGGTTCTCATGCAAAAACCAGCATTATTGTCATTTTGGACAATACGCTCAGCATGGATGTTTCTGATGCGGGTGGGAATAGATTCGCAAAAGCAAAAGTAATCGCAGCGCAAATCTCTAATGCCATGAAAGAAGGTGATGAATTGGCTTTCATTCCACTCTCTTCGATCTCTAGTCAAAGAAAAAGAGCATTCAGCAGAAATAAAGAATATATCAGTAAGGAAATTGCATCTTGCACTCCCAATCCAGCCCAAAGCACCATAAATGATGCTTTAAGAGCCACTCAGGGATTATTGGATGCTTCTGTTAATGTTCACAAAGAAGTATATCTCATTTCTGATATTCAACAATCGCAATTATCTTCAATACTTTCTGATTCCGTGAAACTATTTGATGATCAAACAGGTGTATTCATCATACCAATGCAAAATGGTAAACCTGCGGGAAATATCACCATTGACACTTTGATCATGCTTACTTCAATGTTTGAACAGGATAAAACTGCCGATATTCAAGCTCGATTGACAAATAGCGGTGGAAATGATATCTCCGGAATCATTGTCAGCATGTTCTTCAATAATGAAAGAGTTGCTCAAAAAGCGATTGATTTGAATGCAGGAACTTCAGGAACAATCACGCTTTCTGCTCCACCAAAAAAGTCGGGCATCATAAGAGTTGCTTTCAAAATCGAATCAGATGCTTTGGAACATGACAATATTCGACATGCCTCATTCATCATACCTCCGCCACCGATAGTTGGAGCAGTTTCATCCGGAAAAGCAGCAGAGTTCTTGAAACTTGCAGCCTCCACCTCTGCTGGTTCTTATGCGATGTATGCAGGAGAGCAAGCTGGAACCGTGAATTATGAAGAACATGATATCGTAATTATCACTGCAGGATTGAATCGCAATGAGGCACAAAGATTGGATGCATATATTCAATCTGGTGGTACTGCGCTTATTTTTCCGAATGAAAGTCTGGATCCCAAGGAACAGATTCCGGCATTGACCATGCTTGGATTGGCACCACTTCAAGTACAAGAGTTTTCTGAAAAATCTCCCGGGCTGTGTATTTCCGTAGATAGACAGCATCCTGTTTTTCGAGGCGTTTTCAAAGGACTGGAGATGGAAACTTCTCTTGGTGATTCCCCGAAAATCAAGAAGGCCCTCATCTCGGGAGGCGGACAATCACTCATCCAAATGCAAGGGGGAAGTTTTTTCACTGAGATCCGAAGAGGAGAAGGAAAGATACTCTACTGCGCCGTTCCTCCATCGCCTGAATGGAGTACATTCCCTTATACAGGATTGATGCCAACATTGATTTATCGAGCTTTGCATTTTTTGTCCGCCAAGGAAATGCTCACATCTGAAATCATTTCCGGAGATGATGCAATTGCATTGATACCAACCAATGCAATGAAAAGTCC
>JBIKKD010000134.1:0-4382 GCA_044360565.1 Kapaibacterium sp. (SeqCode) | reverse complement strand
AGCGCAAAAATACGAAATCTTTTGCAGTGACTGGGGAGGATAAACCATGAATTTATTCATGGAAACATGGCCTTTATTCAAAAAAAATTTTATGTTTGTACACCGCCTTGAAGGAAGCAGCACCCGATAGGCATAATCCAATCGATACTTTCATACGAAATCAGAGATAGAATGACTTCAAAGTCAAGGTCCCGTCGTGTCCAAAAACCAAGGACACCCCGCAAGACCCGTTCGCTTTCGAGTAGAATTGCATGGGGTAGAATCATAGCCACTGCAATCGTCCTCGGGGTGATCGTATCCATCGTCGTAGCCGATAAAATTCCGCTCATCGGTGCATCTTGCAATGTTCCCGAACCGATCCCAACCAAAAGCATCACAAAAAGAGGTTCCGAGCTTACTTCTGAAGACAGCACTCGTTCCATCGTTGCATTCAGATCCCAAATTCAATCATTGATTGATCAATCGGGGATAACCCAAAACAGCAAAATCAGCATCCGCATTATGTCTGCTGAGCAGAATGAAATTTTCTTTGAGAAGAATCCAGATCATTATTTGACGCCCGCTTCAACCACCAAACTTTTTCCGACTTTTGCCGCTTATGCATTGCTCGGTGCGGATTATATGGTGCCGACAAGAGTATTTACCAATGCTCCAATTGAGAATGGCATCGTAAAAGGGGATGTGTATTTGAAAGGTTATGGCGATCCAACCTTATCTGAGCAAGACATCAAAGATTTGGTGAGAGAAATTGCAAAGAAAGGAATCACGGCAATCGAAGGGAATATCTATGCGGATGCCACATATTTTGATGATATAACGGAAAGGCATATCTATAGTGGTGACAATGAAATCGTTGAACCACTCGCTCCAATTACTGCTCTAGGCATGAATCGTAATGGTTTTGCCATTGAAGTTCGTTCCGGTGAAGTGTCCATCATACCTCGTTCAGATGCAATTTCACTATCTCGTTCGGGGCTTTCTGCAAAAGAACCGGTGATTGCGAAGAAGAGTACAAAAGCTGAAGTCAAGAATAAGAAATCAAGCAAGAAAAAAGAAGTTGTAAAAGCATCCAAAAAGAAAAGCAAAGCAGCGAAATCCAAGAAATCCGAAAAGAAGAAATCAACAAAAGAGAAAAAGAAAGGCAAAAAGCGTGCTTCGCTTGATCCATATTTGATTGAACTTTCAACCTATGTGGGTGATGTTCCAAAAGCTCCCAAATCACGCAAAGGCAAAAAAGCGCGTGTAAGTATTTCCACAAGTGGCTCAGGAAGCGGAATGCAGGTTGTTTCAGTAAGTGGAGGAGGTTCCGCCACATCCTATCTTACGATGAAATATCCTGATATGTTCGTGGCAGGCGTGCTCAAGCATCAAATGAGACTTGCCGGAATTTCGGTGAAAGGAAGCATTGCAAGAAAAGTCACGCCTGAGAACGCAGAGATCATCGGAGAATTCAAGCATCCACTCAGTTATCTTGTTGGATTGGTGAATAAGAACAGCGATAATTTCCTTGCAGAACATGTGTATAAACTTGTGGGTGCATCGGCGGGCGGACAAAAAAACACGGGCAAAGTTGCAACAGAAACAGTCAAACGCGTGCTCTCTGACAATGGAATTCCGGTGGATGGCATTTGTATCTATGATGGCAGCGGTCTTTGTAGAAAAAATCTCTTCTCCGCCGCAGTGCAAACCATGCTATTGAATCGCGCTTTGAAATTGCCATTCGGACAAGATTTCAAAAATTCACTTTCCGTTGCCGGTGTGGACGGTACATTGAGAAAGCGCATGTCAGGCACCTATGCGGCAAGTAATTTGCGAGCAAAGACGGGTACTTTGCGTAATACAAGCGCTCTATCGGGTTATTCATATACTAAAGATGGTGAGCAATTGATCTTCTCAATCATTTCGAATGGTCCATCTGTCGGTGAGTATAAACAACTCGAAAACAGAATCGGTGAAGCCATTGCAAATTTCAGTTATGCCTCATCATTGAAAGGTTCAAAATGATGCAAATCCTACTCATTTGCTCTTCTATCCTTATTGCATTTGCGGGTATTTCCTGCAGTAAACATCAATCAGGAAGTGATACCATTTCAATGGTGCGCACCAATCTTGGCGGTGGAGCTGATCGCTCAAACAATTTCATGTCGGTTGCCGAAAGATTCACCGCGGAAACAGCAATCTTTGAGCAATTTCCCGTGAGTGATTCTCTCGGATTATCTTCGCTCATGGCAATTGATGAAGTGAATGTGGCATTTGCAACCGAAAGTGGTTTTGTTGGTGTGGGGAATTCATCGCTTGTGAAATGGACATTGAAAGTCTCCGAAGGCAATGGATTTGTGGCATCCGGAATGTGTCGCGACACATCAGGCAATCTCTATTGCGTGAGCACTACCGGATATATGATCAAGATTTCTCCCGATGGCATCATGCAATGGCGCAAGAAATTGCTATCGGCGCATGCAGGACCCATCATTTGGCTCGATTTATTATCGGTGAAAGATGGCATCGTTGCCTCTGGTGACACCACACTCTTCAAAGTGGACTTTAATGGTAAAGTCAAATGGCGTCAAGACCGTTCCTCAACTCCCGTACGTACTATCAGTGCTGATGCATCAGGCAATCTCTATGCTTCTCATTCAATGAATGAAATCGGTGGAACTGATACGGTGCTTTGTTATAATCCCGAAGGAAAGACTCGCTGGAAAGCTGTTTTGCCATTTGTTCGACTCACCACGCAACCTGTTGTACATCATGATCGGATTTTTGTTGGTGGTCAACGCATGGACAATGGTCGAAAAACACCTGCACTTTTCTGCTTCCGCGATGAAGGCACCAAATGCTGGGAAAAAGTGCTCACTGAAACACCTCGTTTTCTTTCTTCAGATGATTCATCTCTCTATATCGTTTCATCCGAACCTCGCATTGCCGAAAAGGCAAGAACATTGCTGATGGGTTATACCCATGATGGACAAAAGCGCTGGCATGTATATGTTTCCGCGCAAGCAATAGCTCCATTGCTCATCAGTAAAACAAATGTTGGATTGCTCGCAAAACATGAGCAATCTGCGGCGGATTTCTTTTTGTTCGGTAAGGATGGAATTCTTGAATCACAATTCTCATTCGCAGACAAAGGGAATTCAGCACAAGCGGATTTTCTCCCATTTCCCGCAGTCTTGAATGGTTCGACAATCGCTCTTCCTTGCAAGGATAAATCTGGTGTGGTGGCCGTTCAGGAGAAAAGAGGTTTATTGTTCTAAATCTTTGCGCATCACTTTTTTGTACATCCACAACAAAAACCATTGCGCGCCTAGTCTGCCAAAACTCAATCCAATCGATGCAGCTATGATTCCCACCGGCTGAAAAAATGTCGTGGTGAGAAAAATCAATGTAATCATTCCGCCCACTTCAATCATCGTGGAATAAGTGACAATAGCATTTCTGCGATTATTCATCATGATGGATCGCAGATAAGCAAAGCTGATGGCGAGGAATGGAAGAAAGAACACAATCCTCGCAGGCAATACTGCAAATGATGCCAATTCATCCGAAAGACCATATAAACCTGATAAAACGGGATGTATCAGCGGAGTAAATACAAGCAATGCATAGATTGTTGATGTCGTAAGCCCTACACTCACGCCAAATTTTCTGAGTGGTTTATTTTGCTCATTTCTCGGACCAAGCAATGCCAATCCCACTTCTTGATAGGCAAATCCCACACTGCGGAAAATAAATACGAAGGATTCGATAACGGGTAATACCGCAAGTGATTCAAGCGACATCGGACTTCTTCCAATGAAGAATGTGATGATGGGCATTGATGCCATGCCGATGAGTGATGTGAGTGCAAGCGGAGTATAATACGAAATCATGTACCGATTCGTAAGCGGGGCTTCTGTAAAATGTTCCGGCTCATTCTTGATTGCCTGAATCGTCTCATGCGCCATGATGCGTGTTGCAATGGACTCGCAAATCACACCGACCGTAAGTGAAATTCCACCAATCAAAGTGCCCGGAAAATCCGAGAAATTCACAAGCGTGATGGCTGTTAGAAACATTGTTAGTAATCGGACCACCGTTCCAATCGCCACTTTCCGAGTTTGATGTGCCCTTATCAGAAGTCCTTGCCAAAATCTTCTAAAGCCGATTGCGGCGGGCCAAAAGACCATTGCGGCAAGACATCCATACATCAATTCGCCAACATCGGGCGATAAATTCAAAAGAGAAAAGGCAAGTACATTGAATATCGGTGGAATCAGCGTGAGAAGCATGCCCACGGTCACAAGAATATTCAATTTGATGATGAAACCACGAAGAGCATAATATGATGCTGAATCTCTCACGAGTGCAATCGATGCGCTGAGCATCATGATGATCGGAGA
>JBIKKD010000133.1:0-4396 GCA_044360565.1 Kapaibacterium sp. (SeqCode) | reverse complement strand
TCCATTGTACTTCATCCGGAAATACGATCATTCCAATCAATGGAATACTCAGAAGCAATAATGAATATCCCAGCACTTTTAGCAAATTCAATATCAAGACTTTCCATATGTTTTTTTCAAATGCTTGATTGTATGCTTCATTAATGACAGTAGTACTTTTTGATCGATGTCTGATAATTTCTTCACATAGATGCAAGCTTTTCCCAATGTAAATTTTCCCAACCCATCAAGCAAATGTGTATGTTCTTCCAAACCGGTAAATACATAGAGTGAAATGGCTGCTTTTCTGGGTGAGAAACCTATGAGTGGTGCTTCACCGGAATGACCACTTGGATATGTATAAGAGTATGATCCAAAACCAATGATTGATGGACCCCACATCTTGGGTTCATGACCTGATATATTCTTCATGAGTTCAAGCAATGCAAATGCATCTGCTTTTTTATTCTCATCGTTCAGCGATATTTCCAAAAAATCTTGAACTGATTGTTCTGTTTCTGAAGTTTTGTTCTTTGCCATGAATGAACCTTAATCGTGAATGCCTTTTCCGTCAAGAATGACAGGAATATACTTTTGTATTCTTGACACTTTTGTGGTTGACTGTTTTGCTTGATTGAAATACAAGAGATAGCCTCTACGCCTTCCGGGAGTCAATGCATAGAATGCTGTTTTTAATCTAGGATGAGTATTAAATGCATCCGATAATTCTTCAGGAATTGGATCATCTTCTTTCTTGAATTCAACTTTCTTTCCTGTTCGTTCAATATGCACCGCCTGTTTGAGATAGTCCATTATGATGGTTTTGGATTTCTTGATCTCTTTTACTGAAGTGAATTTCATATATCGTGCTGATTGCGAGTTTTTACCGGGCGCAAACAGCATGCCGTGGACATCATCAATCAAACTTCCTTTTAAGAAACTAATCGTAGCAGAATCTTTGAGCGCGGATAAAAGAATGATATTCTTGCCATTGTCAGTATAACAAGGTACACCCCATTTGCGCTCTTCGGTTATACCCGTAGTGAGTATGATATCACGCAATACATACAATTCTTCATTCCATGTCATGACTTTACATTGCGGTGTTCCGACGAGCGAACAACGCCCACAACCAATGGAGAAGAATTCGGAAATGGATGGATCCATATGCTTAACTCAATAGTGCAATACAAAACTACCGTAAATATGAGAAAGAATGATGTGCCCGAGGAATTTCCAAGTACCAGAAAGCTGTTTGCTACAATATGCAAATATCATCCATCAATATCGTCTGGCTGAAAAGAGATCTTCGCCTTAATGATCATGCGCCATTATATATGGCTGAACATGATGGATTACCATATCTGATGCTCTATGTCTTCGACACAGATGTGATTGCCTATCCAGACACTTCTCTTCGACATCTCCAATTTCAATATCATAGTCTTCTGGCGATGAATAATGTTATGAAGTCTTTAAAAGGAGAGATTTCCATATGCTACGGGAAAACTCGGGAGATATTTGAGCAATTGCTTCATGAATATGATGTAAAGCATGTGTTCAGTTATCAAGAAACCGGCATTCAATTGACCTATGATATTGATCTCAACTTGATTCAACTCTTCAATGAGCATGATATAAAATGGTTTGAATTTCAGCGTGATGGCATCAAAAGAGGAATCAAAGACAGAAAACATTGGGATAAAGAATGGTATGGAATGGCTCATTCCCCTATCATTGAAAACACATATACTTCCGGGAGAAGCATTCATTGGAATCACCTTTTTCAGATTCCTGAATCACTGCAATCGGAATTAATGCAATATCCCAAACACTTTCAACCTGCCGGTGAACAGTATGCGCGCGTATATTTGAGGAGTTTTTTGAGTGAACGCATTCAGCAGTATTCGCGTGATATTTCTAAACCACTGAAAAGCAGAATCTCATGCAGTAGATTATCTCCTTATCTGGCTTGGGGAAATATCACCATCAAACAAGTCTATCAGGCATTGAATGAACATGCAGAAACAATCAAGTATGTACGCAATCATGCGAATGTACAATCTCGCCTCAAATGGCATTGTCATTTTATTCAGAAATTTGAAATGGATTGCACCTATGAACATCTCTGCATCAATCGCGCTTTTGAAGATATTTGGCCTGAGAAAAATGAATCTCTGATCAAAGCTTGGGAAGATGGCAAAACTGGATATCCACTCATTGATGCCGGAATGCGATGTGTGAAAGAAACAGGCTGGATCAATTTCCGAATGCGAGCAATGCTTGTGTCATTTCTTTCGCATCATTTGTTTCAAGATTGGCGATTTGGCGTATATCATCTCGCGAAGCAATTTTTGGATTATGAACCGGGCATCCATTATACACAATTTCAAATGCAGGCTGGATCAACAGGAGTGAATACCATTCGCGTATATAATCCAGTAATGAATAGTCAGAAACATGATCCTGATGCAGCATTTATCAAACAATGGTGTCCGGAATTACAGAAGCTTCCTCTTCATCTAATTCATGAACCATGGACTATTACGGTGATGGAAGAAATGATGTATGGATTTACACTTGGTATTGATTATCCCAAGCCCATTGTGCAATTGGAAGATACAAGAAAGAAAACCGAACAATTGTGGAATATCAGAAAAACCGATGAAGCCAAAGAGGAGGGCAAAAAGATTCTGAAGCGATTTGTGAGACCAAAGAGTTGAATCATTTTACAATAATTTGCATTTGATGCGCAGTGAAATCCTATTGTCAATTGCATAATCTTTGACTAATTTGTGCAAATTCTACCGAAAAAGCACCTGCAATCCCCTCTTATTATCTGAAGAAAAAGATGAACAACTATTACTGTGCATTCTTGTGCATTATTTCGATTATTTCGACAGCATATTCTCAATCAGATGTTATTACCATCAGATCGAATGAACAACAGCATACGATTCTCGTTCAAGGAAAAGAGTTTTTCATCAAGGGTATGAATTGGGACTATTTCCCCACTGGGACAAATTATACCTATAGTCTATGGAATCAATCCGATGCCACCATAAAGGCAGCTTTGGACTATGAAATGGGGCTATTGAAACATATGGGTGTCAATACGATTCGACAATATACTGGCATCCCCTCCAAGTGGATAACATATATCTACAAGGAATATGGGATCTTCACAATCCTGAATCATACATTTGGTAGATATGGTTTGACTGTAAACAATACTTGGATTCCAAATATCGATTATGCTGACCCGGAGATTCAATCAATCCTTCTTCGGGAAGTGAAAGACATGGTGAAAGAATATCAAAATACTCCCGGTGTTTTGCTCTTTCTTCTTGGCAATGAAAATAATTATGGATTATTCTGGAGAGGGGCAGAGACCGAGAATATACCAATGGAAGACAGAGAATCAACAAAAGCTGCCGTTCACTTGTATAAGCTGTTCAATACAGCAGTAGTGGAAATGAAGAAAATCGATGCAACACATCCAATTGCCATGTGCAATGGAGACTTGCTCTTTTTGGATATCATCGCAAAAGAATGTACAGACATTGATATTCTCGGACTCAATGTCTATCGAGGAATTTCTTTTGACAATCTCTTTGAGAGAGTAAAAAAGGAATATGGTAAACCTATGATGTTAACCGAATTCGGAGCAGATGCTTTTAATACCAAGACAAATAGTGAAGATCAAGAATCTCAAGCACGATATATGGTTGGCAATTGGAAAGAAATCTATGCCAATGCAGCAGGAAAAGGGAAATCAGGCAATTGCATAGGTGGATGTACTTTTCAGTTTAGTGATGGTTGGTGGAAATTTGGACAAACATCGAATTTGGATATGCATGATATCAATGCCTCATGGTCAAATGGTGGATATCAGAATGACTATTCTGAAGGCGAGAATAATATGAATGAAGAGTGGTTTGGCATTTGCGCAAAGGGGAAAGTCAATGAGAGTGGACTCTATGCATTATATCCAAGAGCTGCATATTATGCTTTAAAGGAAATTCATGCATATACACCATATTCCATTGCTTCTGATTCTATCAATAGCATTGTGAATGAATCAACAATCATTAAGTCGATGCTTCTTGCAAATGCGGATAAATCCATACGAGATCAACAATCTCAGGGAAAGATATATGTAAGTAATCTTCAAGCAAATTTTATAACATTTAATACCGGTGGAAGCTTAATCAGTACAGGACAATTGAATACTGCAGCTACACCTACATATCCGAGAAAGCTTGGTTTTGATCATATGCAATCGTTCAATATTGGCGTGACTGCAAACCCAGCTCCTAATATGACAGCAAATGTGCAGTTCAATGTGCTTGGCAATGTTGCGGTAAACCCAATTGATGAAGTATTCTATGAAAATAGAGGAAGATCCATTTCAATC
>JBIKKD010000286.1:0-4409 GCA_044360565.1 Kapaibacterium sp. (SeqCode) | reverse complement strand
TGCCCCGCTTATTGGTATGTATTTCTTGAAATTTCCAGAAAAGCGTGATACATATATCAAGAAATGGGTGGAATCAGGAAATTTCTGGCTGTGGCGGATTTGTCTGCTCTTTCAAAAACGGTATAAAAAAGACACAGATGAGCAATTGCTCTATGCTCTTTGTGTAAAGCTTGCGGGCGAAAAAGAATTTTTCATTCGTAAGGGCATGGGATGGGCGCTCAGAGAATATTCCTATGTACATCCTGATTCAGTCAGGGATTTTGTTGAGAAATCTCCACTGAGCGCGCTCACGAAAAGAGAGGCATTGAAAGCAATCAATCGAAGAAATCACTCATGATCCTCAGCATTCGGAACCACAAAACCGGGTCGAATCTCTTCATGTCTGATTTCACCGCCGGTGCTACCGGTTTTCTGTGCAAAGTACATCGACACAATGCAGAGTCCGAGAGTGATTTCAGTCAAAATCACTGCAAATTTCTTTTTCGTGATTTCTGCCCACAATGCAATTGCCGCGAAGGCCGCAATCACATAAGAGAATATGGCATAGACTTCGGCTGCTTCTTCATGTTCATGAACATAAGTCTCGGAAAAGAAAGCAGTATGCTCAATCATCTCTTCAGCTCTTTCACCGCTTTGCATTGCCATGAATGAGAAAATGCCACTCAAAATCAAGAGAATCAAAGCGAATTGCTTGAGTGCATCTGATTTGAAGAAAAAGGCAGAAATTCTTGCAATGATTGCAATCATCGGTAAAATAATTGGAAGATGATTGACCAAGAGGTGAATATGTGCATCATTCATGATGGAAACACTCAAAAAGAAAAAACAAAGACATCTGAAACCAACTTACAAAATCGCCGTAATATATTCGCTTTTCGAACACATATCATACATTATAGGATACATATGAAGACAATATTGATGCTGATGTTCATGCTCTTTTGTTCAAGCATGATTGAGGCGCAAACTTTGGAATCCATTTTGGCAGGTTATCACAAAGCCATTGGTGGAAAAGACAAATATCCTCAGCAAAGTGCTGTTATAATTAAAGCCCAAACACAAGGTGGCGGTGGTGGAGAAAAACGACCAATCACATTTACGCTTAAAAGTCCAAATAGTTCACGCATGGATCTAGTCATTCAAGCCGGACTCAACTACACAATGGCTTTTGACGGCAAACAAGCTTGGAGTATTCAGCCATGGACGGGTTCCATGGACCCACAACCAATGAATGCCGATGATGCTCGCGATGCAGGAAAAACAATAAAATTCATCTGGAATGATATGATCACCGAAGGCAGTGACGGAGCAAAACTCAGCTATGAAGGCAAAGATGAAATCGAAGGATCTGAAGTATACAAAGTTCTTGCCAAGCACTCAGATGGAACTGAGATCACCTATTATCTCGACATCGATTCATATCTAATGATCAAATGGACCACACGCTCAATGAATTCAGGAGTTATTGAAGAAAGTGACATGTTTCTTGGTGAATATCAAGTGATTGATGGAAGAACCATGCCATTTGCATTTGAGTCCAAAATGAATGGCGAGACAATGAGTTCGACCTATGTCAAGGAATATCAGTTCAATGCATCTGTTGATGATGCAGTTTTCACAATGCCCAAAAAACAATAATAAGCGGAGACTCACATGCAAAACAGACTGTTCATATTCGGTCTACTCTTTTTGAGTCAATGCATTATTGCACAGGCTCAGTTTACTTCATTCACTTTTGGTTCAATACGCGCAAGAGAAATCGGTCCTGCAACAAGTAGTGGACGAATAACGGCCATAGAAGCCATTCGCGTGCCTGTTCCGGGTTCTGCTTCCGAGAAAAGACTCACCATTTATGTGGGTTCTGCTGCGGGTGGATTATGGAAATCAAAAGACAATGGAAATTCATTCAAGCAGATTTTCAATAAAGTACAACAACATTCCATCGGCTCAATTGCACTCGATCCGCTTCATCAAGATTCAGTACTCTGGGTTGGAACAGGTGAGAGTAATGTTCGAAACAGTGTTTCAATCGGTGGTGGATTGTATAAAACCACTGATGGCGGAGAGACATGGAAATTCTTGGGTCTCGATAAAGTCGAACGCATCGCCAAAGTGGTATTGAATCCCAAAAATCCTGATATCGCCTTGGTTGCAGGTTTGGGTGCCCTTTGGGGAGATAGCGAAGATCGTGGATTATATCGCACGGAAGATGGTGGAAAAACATTCACGAAAGTTCTCTATGTCAATGAAAAGACCGGCTGTTCGGATGTTGACATCGATCCTGAGAATCCTTCCATTTGTTATGCTTCAATGTGGGAATTCCGTAGAAAAGCATGGAGTTTCGCCTCCGGTGGATCCGGTTCCGGATTGTATAAGAGCACCGATGCCGGAAAGACTTGGACAAAACTCACCAAGTCTATGCCCGAAGGTGATTTGGGTCGCATCATTCTAACTATTGCACCATCACAACCAAGTACCGTGTATGCAATGATGGAATCAACTTCGAGTGGACTGTATCGTTCAGATGATCGCGGTGAGACTTGGACAAAAACTTCGAATGCAGTAAGTGTAACTGCAAGACCATTTTACTTTGCACAATTGGTTGTGGATCCTTTGAATCCTGAAAGAGTGTATCGTCCTTCATTCCAATTGGGTACATCCAATGATGGAGGAAAAACATTCAATGGTTTCAATTATGGAGGTGGTACACATCCCGATCATCATGCACTGTGGATAGACCCAGAGAATACACAGCATTTGCTACTAGGAACCGATGGCGGTGTATATAGATCATATGATCGCGGAGTCTCTTGGTCGATGTTCAGAAATCTTTCTCTCGGACAATTCTATCGCATATCGCATGATTTTGAAGAACCGTATAATGTATTCGGTGGTTTGCAAGACAATGGTTCTTGGATGGCTCCACATAGAATCCCTGGAGGCGGCGCCATTCAAAATCGTGATTGGTCCCCGACCGGTTGGGGTGATGGTTTCGCAGTTCTTAGAGATCGCGTGAACAAAGAAATCATGTACTTTGAATCTCAAGGCGGATCAGCGGTTCGTAGACATTTAAATTCCGGAGAAACCAAGCCCATTGCGCCTTTTGAGGAGGAAGGGGAGAAGAAATTGCGATTCAATTGGAATACTCCGATGGCTCAATCCGTGCTGAATCCCAAGACATTGTACATCGGTTCGCAATATCTGCATCGCTCTTATGATCATGGCGATACTTGGACGAGATTATCGCCTGATCTCACCACGAATGATTCCACGAAATATAATCCCGTGAATTCCGGTGGCGTGACGCGTGATGTGACAAGTGCAGAAAATCATTGCACGATATATTCGATTTGTGAATCACCGATTGATCAACAAATCATTTGGGCAGGAACGGATGATGGAAATATTCAAGTGACAACTTCCGGTGGTAAACAATGGTCGAATGTTGCGCTGAATCTGCCTTCAAATATTCAAAAAAATACTTGGGTTTCTTGCGTTGAAGCCAGTCATTTTGACAAAGGAACTGTGTATGTGACACTCGACAATCATACGCGAGGTGATCATCAGACATATCTTTTGAAATCCACGGATTTTGGCAAAACATGGAAGCAGTTCAAGAGTGATTCTCTTCGTGGTTATGCCCATGTCATTCGTGAAGATCTTGTGAATCGTAATGTGATTTTTGCTGGAACCGAGTATGGCTTGTTCATCTCTATCGATGGAGGAAATTCTTGGGCGCAATTCAAGAATGATTTACCAAATGTACCCGTGAGAGATCTAGCCATTCATCCTCAAACACATGATTTGATCATTGCAACTCATGGTCGTGGTGTTTTCATCATTGATGACATCACACCAATTCGCAATCTTGCAATCAAAGATTTACAAAGTGATTTGCTCTTTTTACCTGTTCGTCCGAGTGAACAATCCTATGCGACAAGTTTCCAAGAATTTTCCGGGACCGATGAATTTTCAGGTTCAAATCCCTCTGATGGCGCTCGATTTGCCTATTTCTTGAAATCCAGACATATGATCGGTCCAATGAATATTGACATTCTTGATCCAAACTCGGGGGAAGTGATATCAAGCATACCCGCTTCAAAAAGGAAGGGAATCAACTTAATGTCCTGGAATATGAGCACAAAAGCTCCCCGAGTTGCAATCTCTCAAAATACGGGAGGAGGTAATTATGGTTATTCGGTTTTACCGGGAACATATACTGTTCGTGTACGCAAGAATGGACAGGAATACAAAGGTTCTGTTACCATAAATTCAGATAAAAGGTCGATTCATACTCCACCAGATAGACAAGCTCAAAATCAAGTGGCGAGACGACTATGGAGCATGATTGATGGCTTGGCTTATACCGCCGAGCAAACCACTTCGCTCAGAGACTCACTGAAATTACG
>JBIKKD010000132.1:0-4450 GCA_044360565.1 Kapaibacterium sp. (SeqCode) | reverse complement strand
TACAATTCTACCTGGTTTTTCATGAGTTGAATACTCAGCTTCTCGTGAAATCAAATCCAATACATCATTGCGAAGATGATCCGGGGCAACAGAAAATCGATCCCAATGTTCATGATGAGAATACCCAGTCAACATATTGAACAGATGTATCGCATCATTAACGAAATCTTCCCGACAAGTGAAATAACCGATGTCTGTGTACACTCGTGAAGTTGACACATTATAATTACCGGTACTTAAGTGTAAATAAGTACGAATCTTATGTTCTTTCCTCACAACCATTGCAATTTTGCTGTGAATTTTCAACCCCAGAACTCCATAGACCACATGTACGCCAACATTCTCCAATTCTTTGGCCCAATTGATATTATTTTCTTCATCAAATCTGGCTCTTAACTCAACGAAAGCAGTGACTTGTTTACCATTTTCTGCTGCGATTTTAAGAGCTTCAATGACAGGAGATGAACCACCTGCGCGATATAGCGTGATTTTGATTGCCAATACTTGATCATCTATGGAGGCTGACTGTAGAAATCGAACAACACTTGAAGTAAAAGAGTCAAATGGATGATGAACAAGTATGTCTTTCTTTTTAATATGATCAAATATCTCTGATGATGCACCTAAGAATTCAGGATATTGTCTGGATAAGAAAGGAGTATCTTTTAATTGAGGTTTATCCACTTTATAAAGCGTATAAAAATCACTTAGATTGAGTGGAATGTCTGAAAAGTAAATATCATCATTATTGATATTCATTGATTTGCAAAGCATCTGAACTACATCTTTAGAAGTTGAAGATTCAACCTCAAGTCGTACTGCATCGGTACCCCAACGCCTATGTCGAACTTGTTCTGCAATTTCAGACATTAAATCTTCAGCTTCATCATAGGCAATGTCCAAATCAGCATCTCTTGTTACTCTAAAACAATGTGACTCAGAAATTGTGAAACCCGGAAAGAGAATGTCAGCATTCTCCTGTATGATTTTCTCCAAGAGTATGAATGTTTGATGACTTGGGTGGACATTAATACTCACCAATCGATCCAGAATTGGTGGAACTTGTAGCACTGCTACTTTAGAACCTACTTTCTTCTCATCTTTCAAAAGAAAAACAATATTCAATGATCGATTGAGGAGTCTCGGAAATGGATGTCCTGGATCAATGGCCAAAGGTGTCAAAACAGGTAATATATCAGTTACGAAAAGTCCTTTCACATAGGCTTGATGGGACTCATTAAGGTCGGATAATTCCAATAGTTTAATGCCTTGCTTTGATAATGCAGGCATGATATCATTCTTGTAACACTCCTCATGTGCTGTATGTAAAGGCAATAACATCGTTCTCAATCGATGTAATTGCTCTGCGGTTGTCAATCCATCAACAGATAGATCAATAGCATGTTGCAACAATTGCTCTTTCAAACCACTCATGCGAATCATGAAAAATTCATCAAGATTCGTTGTGAAAATTATCAGGAATTTGAGTCTTTCAAGTAATGGATGGGACTGATTATATGCTTCTTGAAGCACTCTTTCATTAAATCGTACCCATGCGACTTCTCGATTGATATATCTCGGGATTGTTTTATCCATGTTTTCCAATGTTCTAGCTCGAATGAAATTGAATCTATGGGGAATATAGGATTTACGGGCCTTCTTAACAAGTCAATTTCGCTTAATAAATGGTGTGATTTTACTTATTGAATCAATTCCTTGATAATCTTTAATTCTATGAACCAAGATATAAGCAGAAGACGGTAAGTCAATCATATCAAAAAAGGGAAACACTATTTCAGTAGGTATTAGCTTATCTACAAAGATTGATGATATAAAAAATCCATCAAGAGTATAAACATCGCATGAATATATACCAATGGTAAATGGTTGATTTATTCGTATTTGCTGACAATTCATGTAAGACCCATTACAATCCTCAAATTCTATTGTGATATCCTTTGTATTTGATGACTGAATTGGACTATTCATTTTACCTGGTGTGCCGCCTAGCTCATTCATTGAAATGAACCAAGTTCCTCCATTCAGAGAATCACTATATTCAAATGAGGAGTTTGGCAAGTAAGAAGAATATTTATGAATGAGATAATCATAGTTAATGGAATCTATAATCAAACCATTTGGATCGATTATCTGAATTCTTATGCCTTCATTCGACAATGAAAAGCCATTATCATGAATACATGGATGCTCTGATAGTGTTTTATCAGGTTCTTTTGTTATCAGAACATATTCTGAAGAATCCTCCAAAAATAAATCAATAGTATCTCTTCCAATGATGCAAGAATATGCATCTTGAAGATTGATACTTTTGTCTAGTATTCTTATTTCAATAAATTCAGGGAAGTAATTATCATGAACATTTATCTCATTGATGATGATACTTCTATTGGGGAATGATTGATAGTATTCAAAGACTCCATTATTGTTATATAATCGAGGATCTTCCAAAAGATGCGAGGAAATTATGGAAATCTGATTCATTCCTTTTGAAATCTGCAATTCAGATACAGATATACCTATTTCTGATAGTTGATCTGTTTTGAGTATATCTAAGTATGACTTAACATTTGATGTTCCCGTTGAAACAATTATCTGAATATCCTGTATTGGGATATTTCCATTATTGTATAATCTAAAGTATATGGAATCATCATTTATAAATATTGAGCGAAGTTGGAGATCATTATCAAGCGGAAGTATTGAATTGATAACTCCACAAGTATGTCCATTTGGATGTATGGAGGTAATGAGATCATTGCTTGAAGTTGAGTTTTTATAGCGTTCCAGACTCTTTCCTTTTTGCTCTTTGCTAATGTTATACGCAATAGAGTCAATGACTGTGCTATCTTGATTTCGAAGAATGATTTTATCTTTTGAATTATTCAGTGTTGGCAAGACAGCTTGCCTCAATAGACATTGGATTGGATATACTGAATTCTTTAAAGTGTTCGTATCTCTTGTGATTATGAGATATTCTTTTGGAGGAATAACAATATCCTCAATCTTAATACGATTGGTTGCATCTTCGATCCATAATACTGCTTTGGAAAAAAACTTGGTTGAATCAGTATTATACAATTCAATCCATTCCGGATTTCCGGATAATGGATATGGCATGAATTCATTGATGATTATTTGTGAATTCGCTATGAACGGAACTAAGAAAACGATGATTATTTTCATAAAAAAAGCTACCTCATAAAACATGGGGTAGCTTTAAGAAAAGGGGATTAGATTCTACTATTTAAAGGCTTGTATTCCCGTGATATCGGCGCCAAGTATCAAGGTATGAATATCGTGAGTACCTTCATATGTTCTCACGGATTCAAGATTTGCTGAATGTCGCATGATTGGATATTCATCGAGAATACCATTGGCTCCATGAATGTCTCTAGCGATTCTGGCACATTGAATAGCAATATCAACATTGTTTCTCTTTGCAAGTGATACTTGATTTGGGTTCATTCTGCCTGATTCTTTCAATTGACCCAATTGCATGCAAATAAGCTGACCTTTTGTGATCTCATTCAGCATCCAAACCAATTTTTCTTGAACCAATTGAAAACCAGCAATCGGTTTGTCAAACTGAATTCTACTTTTTGCGTAATCAAGAGATGATTGGTATGTGCCTATTGCACTACCGATAGCGCCCCAAGCAATTCCATATCGTGCTTGAGTCAAACAACTAAGTGGACCTTTCAATCCTTTGATGTTTAACTTATTTTCTTTTGGAATTTCAACATCTTGGAAGATAAGCTCGCTAGTCACAGAAGCTCTAAGTGAATGCTTACCTTTCATTTCAGGAGCAGAGAAGCCTTTCATTCCTTTTTCAACAAGAAATCCATGGACTTCGCCTTCGTATTTTGCCCATACGACAGCAACATCTGCAAGTGAACCGTTTGTGATCCACATCTTTGCACCATTGAGCAAATATCCACCATCAATATCTTTTGCATTTGTTATCATACCTGATGGATTTGAGCCAAAATCAGGTTCTGTAAGACCAAAACATCCAATTGCGCTGCCGGATGCAAGCCTTGGAAGCCATTTCTTTTTGATTTCTTCGGTTCCGTATGTATAAATCGGATACATCACAAGTGAACTTTGCACAGAAGCAAATGAGCGAACTCCTGAATCACCTCGTTCAAGTTCTTGCATAGCCAATCCATAGCTAATGTAATTGGCACCGGCACATCCATATTCCTGAGGGAGAGTTATGCCAAACAGACCAAGATCAGCCATTTTTCCAACCAAATCCATCGGGAATGTACCGGCTTGATAGTGTTTTTCAATAATCGGTAAAACCTCATTGTCGACAAAGTCGGCAACGGATTCTCTGACCATTTTTTCATCCTCGGACAATTGGTCATAAATATTATAATAATCAACAGGTTGGAAAGCCATGTTAAAACCTTGGTAAATGTATAAT
>JBIKKD010000131.1:0-4459 GCA_044360565.1 Kapaibacterium sp. (SeqCode) | reverse complement strand
TTGACTGAAATCACTCTCGGACTCTGCATTGTGTCGATGTACTTCGCGCAGAAAACCGGTAGCACCGGCGGTGAAATCAGACATGAAGAAATTCGGCCCGGTTTTGTGGTTCCGAATGCTGAGGATCATGAGTGATTTCTTCGATTGATTGCTTTCAATGCCTCTTTCTTGGTGAGCGCGCTCAGTGGAGATTTCTCCACAAAATCCCTGACTGATTCAGGATTGACATAGGAATATTCTCTGAGCGCCCATCCCATGCCTTTGCGAATGAAAAATTCTTTTTCGCCCGCAAGCTTTAAACAAAGGGCATAGAGCAACTGCTCATCTGTATCTTTTTTATACCGTTTTTGAAAGAGCAGGCAAATTCTTTGCAACCAAAAGTTTCCTGACTCCATCCAAGTATTAATATATTCATCACGCTGTTGAGGAAACTTCTTGAAATAGAGTCCAATAAGAGGGGCAATTGCATCAACAGAATCCCACCAAGAGCGATGCAATATCAGTTTCGTAAAAAAATCTATTGCATCTTCTTCCCAGTGTTTATGCGCCTTCTCGGCAAATTCAATGGCGGAATACATTCCCTCTCTTTTGCCTTTGTTCATTAAGTTGAGAATGATTTCCTGCCAATCCAACAATGCGTCCTTTCGACAGGTATTCAATACATCTTTGGCAAATTGTTTGCGCTGAGGAGAAGGAATACCGTAGAATTCATCGATATGTTTCATATATGCCGACATCTCTATGGCACGCTTTGCATCTGCATTGTGCTCAAAAATCTGGAGTAGCAAAGTGACAAATGGATGCATTAAGCAAGACCGAGATCTGGAGTATCATCTATTGAAGGAACTTCCACAAATTCACCAATGATGATATCGTCATCGGCTCCTTGCAATTCCTGAGAAATACTGATCACTTTTTGTTTGACCATTTCGAGAAGGGCAAGAAAAGTGACTACGATCATTTTTCTGTTTTGTTCATGAACAAGACCAAAAAAACTCAGTCTTTTATTCTGCCTTATCATCTCGGATATTTCCGCAACACGATGTTCAACAGTCAATTGTCTTCTCTCAACATCATAATGTTTTTGGGCTTCAAGATTTCTGTCCAATGCCTTTTTCATCGCACGCATCAAATCAAATAGCGTCGTATTTTTCAGTGCATCATTGCTACCCAAATGCTGGCTTTCGGAATCGAAATATGTTCTATAAAAGTGATATCTCTCTCTTTCCGCTCTATCGGATAGATTTCCGGCCGCTTCTTTGAATTGCTTATAAATCAAGAGTCGATTGAGAAGCTCCGCACGCGGATCAATCTCTTCCACTTCCCCATCTTTGTTCACCTTCTCACGAGGAATGAGCATGAGTGCTTTGATTTGCATCAATGAAGCCGCCATGACCATGAATTCACCCGCCAATTCGAGATCGAACATTTCCATAAGTCTCACAAAACCAAGGAAATCACCCGTGATTTTTGCAATGGGAATATCATAGATATTGAGTTCATCACGGCGAATGAAATAGAGTAATAAATCGAGCGGACCCTCGAAATTTGGCAATTGTATGGTATAATTGGACATGTGGGAAGTAATTGATGAATGATTGCAAACTTATGCAGATTTATGGAAATTTTCGTTCTTTGGGAATGCTCCGCCCTCTCACTATGTTTGTATCATTGAATTTGTACAAACAATCGCGGAATGACAATGAAATCTATTCTTTTTAGCTTCATCATAATGATAAGCATATCAGCAAATGGACTCCACATCAATGCACAGGAAGTGTTTAAGGGCAGTGTGACCTATGAACTTTCCACAGATGATGCGGATATTCCACTAAAATTGACCACAAATGGTGATAAAATCAAGGCAAGCATTACCATGGCCATGGGTACAATGGACATGATCACCGATAAGAATGCCAAAGAGCAGACAATGGTCATGCATTCACAGAAGATGTATATGCAACTCACCACTCAAAGACTTGAAAAAATGAAAGGAATGATGAGTTCCATGGGCAAAGGATTTCAGGCACCCATCATTTCAGAACCCGTCAGAACCGGTGAAACCAAGAAAATCCTGAATTATACTTGCGAGAAAATGGTCGACAAAAGCGATGGAAACACAACCGAGATCTGGGTGACCGACAAAATCGGCTATTTAGCTTTCATCGGCTCTCCTATCATTCCCATGCCCTCACTACTGAATTCCGATGCCGCAACCTTTTTCCCACTCGAGATTCGCAGCATTGATTCCGATGGTGATACTATCATGAAATTGACCGCAAAAGAAATCTCAATCGAAAAACCCCTTGATACAGAATTCGCAGTTCCTACTGATTATTCGCCATTTTCCTTCCCCGGAAGCGGAAATTGATCATACACAAAATCGAGATTCCAAGCCGGGCAAATGTCCCGGCTTTTTTGTTTTCCCCTCACTCCATATTGCCGTCTCTTAACTGTTATCCACATTCCTCCTGAATCATTGGTCAATCCTTTGTAATCCACTAAATTGCAAGGACTTTTTCTGGGTTATTTGGACAGATCCATGTTACTGAAATACGCCTCCGTGATAAGAACATTTTTGATTGCACTTTTTTGTGTTATGGGGATGTTTTTTGCCAATGCACTTCATGCTCAATTTGTGGTCATTAGCGAGTATCAGAATATTTCTGCTGTTCCTGATGGTGAATACACGGAATTACTTGTTGTTGCTGACAAAATTGATTTGGTTGGATATACACTCCGTGACAATAGTGGAAGCGGCGATTGGCAAGGTGGGGTTAAATTCAAAGATATTCCACTTTGGAAGAATCTCAGAATGGGTACCGTTATTGTCATTGGTCATCGCAATGTTCCGGGATCCGTAATCGGTGACCAGATTGCCACAGATGGCTCAATCGTTGTAGGAGCATTGGATGCTAATTTGTTTGAAAAAGTACTGTATTCTACTACCGATTGGAATGCTAATGCATTGAGCATAGCTCAGACCGCTGACATGCTTCAATTGCTTGATCCCGCTGGATTTCCTCATTACACACTCGGACATGGCAATGTTTCATATCGTACGGCATATTTTGATCCAATATCAAATACAACCCTAAAACTTTTTCATGAAATTGCCGGCATCACCAATAATGTCTATGTCTATCCCGGACAGTCTATCGCTGATTACAATATGCCCAATCCGGGAAATGCGAAGACTAGGCATTCATTTTTCCTTTCCCCGTCATTTGCCAATGTTCCAAGCATTGCGCCAGCTTCCACAGATTTGAATCAATTGTTTTGGAGAGAACTTCGTGCTCCGAAATGGCCATTTCCTGCAGTTACTGGAACTGTATCACAGGCGAGTGTGAATTTGTCATGGAATGCTGCACAAGATTTATACCCAGCAGACAATTATCAGGGATATCTTGTCATGCGCGGCGAGAATAGTCCAAACGCGATTCCACAAGATGGTCGGACCTATGCTGTGGGAGAATCCATTGGTGGTTGGGAAGTTGTGGCTAATATCATTGGTTCGGGTAATACCACATTTATTGATTATAAACCGATTCCATGTGGCGATACCACGAATTATCGCATTTATGCTTTCAGATACACTGCACCAAATATTGATATTGATAGTATTTATTGTTCCACTAGACCTTTTGTTGGAAAAGGAAGATCCTATCAAGAAATAACATTTGGCACATTTTCAGCTTCACGCCCTGCACCTGCTGTGCCAACAATCACAGCGCTTGGCGCAACGGAAACATGTGATGGTTCTGAAGTCACATTGAAAGTGCAGACCACTTATCCAAGCGGAACTGGTTATCAGTGGTTTAAAGATGGCGCTCCAATCAATGGTGCAATTGCTTCCGAGTTCAGAGCAAAACAAGCAGGCACATATCGCCTCAAAATAAATGCTCCAAGCGGATGCTCCAATGAATCCAATACAATTTCAGTCACAGTATTGCCCAAGCCCACTGCGCTTTTGAGTCCTGCAAAAGAAATTCGTCTCTGCACCGGGGATTCAGTGCAATTGCAGGCCGGACCAGCAGGTTCAACATTCACATGGCTCTATAATGGCGCTCCTATTGCCAATACATCTACTACATTCTCTGCCAAACAAGCAGGAACATATCAAGTGATTGTCAAAGATGCCAAAGGTTGCATAGATTCATCCGATGTCACGACAATTGTCTATCGTTCAATCACGATGTCATTCCCCGATCCCAAAATTGATTTTGGCAATTTAGATGGTTGCAAGTCTTCAGTTTCTGCTGATAATCTGCTTCGCAATACTGGAAAAGACACAGCTATTATTACGAAGATTGATGTACCAAATGGCTTCCAATATGTGTCACCGGCATTGCCCATCATTCTTGCTCCGAATAAATCAGTCACATTGAAATTTGCTTTTACACCTGTTCAGCCCGGTGAAAGCAAAGGCGATGCGCTCATTCAAACTTCAAGTTGTAAT
>JBIKKD010000130.1:0-4463 GCA_044360565.1 Kapaibacterium sp. (SeqCode) | reverse complement strand
TCGCATTCTTCCCTGCCGCATTCACAGGCGTTTGTGAGAAGGAAATGTGTACATTTAGAGATAATCTCGGTAAGCTTTCTTCAGCAAATGCAAAAATTTTCGGCGTGAGTGTGGATCTCCCATTCAGCGCAGATGCATTTTCAAAAAAGAATGAATTGAATTTCCCGATTCTCTCAGACATGAATCGCGAAGTGACAAAAGCATATGATGTTCTTTTCCCGAATCTTGCCAATGTTCCTGGACTTGATGTTAGTGCAAGAGCAGTCTATTTGATTGATGCAAATGGCATTATACAATATGTTGAAGTCACTGAGAACCCTGGTGTAGAGCCAAATTATGATGCTGTTATGTCAGCAGCAGCTTCATTATAACCCTAAAAGTTTTCCACAAGCCCTTTCGGAATCTATCTGAGAGGGCTTTTTTTATGTCAATTCCGTAGTTTTCCTGCTCATTAATCTGGTATTATACAATGATCAGCCTACGCATCGCATCATTTGTTTTTCTTTCATTGTTTTTCATTGGATGTGCCAATGAACAGAATGAACCTCAGAATCAAGAGCTGCCTAAAGGCGAAGCTATACAGGAATTTGCACAAGCTGCTCCACAAGTGAATATTGGAGCACCTGCTCCTGATTTTACCATGAATGATATAGATGGAAAGTCATTCACATTATCTTCCCTCAAAGGGAAAGTCGTAATGATTGATTTTTGGGCAACATGGTGTCCGCCTTGTGTTCGCTCAATTCCTGAAGCTAAAAATATCTGGAATACATTCAAGAATAAAGACTTCATGCTCTTGGGCATTTCACTTGATAAAGATCTTGATACTTGGAAAAATTATGTCAAAGAACAACAAATGTCTTGGATTCAAGTAGCAGATGGCAATTTTTGGGATAATAAAGCTGCCATAATGTATGGAATAGGCTCGATTCCCAGCGTTTGGATACTTGACCAAGAAGGCAATGTTGCTTTAAAAGATGTCAATCCGCTTTCTGAAAGTGATGCCATCAGAGCAAAAATCACTGAATTGCTGAATAAGAAATAATCAGCAATACGGTATATTCGCAGACTTGAATTAGCAATCATCAGAATCCTATAGGAAATCACCATGACTCAACATGAATGCGACCTCGTTGTCGTTGGAAGCGGTCCGGGCGGTTATGTAGCCGCGATTCGCGCATCTCAACTTGGCCTCAAAACCATTTGCGTGGAAAAAGACAAACTCGGTGGAGTTTGCCTGAATGTTGGATGTATTCCAAGTAAATCTCTACTCAAAAATGCCGAGTACATGAACTTTTTCAAGCATGCCGATGAATTTGGCTTTCATTTTGAAAAATTAAATGCGGATTTTTCAAGAGCAATCGATAGAAGTCGTGAAGTTGCAGATCGTATGTCTAATGGTGTGAGCTTTCTCTTCAAAAAGAATAAAGTACAACAAGTCACCGGTCATGGCACAGTTCTCTCTCGCTCTAAAGTGGAAGTACGAGATCCAAATACAAATGCCGTAACTGATACGATTTCATGCAAGAATGTGATCATCGCAACCGGTGCTCGCACGCGCATGTTCCCTTTCATTGAAGTGGATCATAAGCATGTATGGACTTCAACCGATGCAATTTTCCAAAGAGAAAATCCGGGTTCTTTGATCGTTATCGGTGCTGGTGCTATCGGTGTTGAACTTGCGTATTTCTATAATGCATATGGCACCAATGTCACTATCGTTGAAATGATGCCAAATATCGTTCCTGTTGAGGACATTGATGTATCAAAGGAATTGGAGCGTAATTTCAAAAAAGCGGGGATGAATATTCTCACGCAAACAAGAGTGATTTCAGCCAAACCGACAAAGAAAGGCGTAGAAGTTCTTGTTGAGAAAAAAGATGGAACGCAAGAAACACTCATCGCAGATAGAGCGCTCAATGCTGTTGGTGTACAAGCAAATATTGAAGGAATTGGACTTGAGCAATTGGGCGTGAAAATGGAAAGAGGTTGGATTGTTGTTGATAAATATCTTCGCACAAATGTCGATGGAATTTATGCCATCGGTGATGTTGCAGGTCCACCATGGCTTGCACACAAAGCATCTGCGGAAGGCATTGTTTGTGCAGAATTCATCTCCGGACATGAAACGCATGGCGTTGACTATGACAATATTCCAGGTTGTACATATTGCAATCCTCAAGTTGCCAGCGTCGGTCTCACAGAAGCAAAAGCAAGAGAAGCCGGTTATGAACTCAAAGTTGGAAAGTTTCCATTTACAGCATCCGGAAAGGCACATGGAATCGGTAAAACAGCCGGTTTCGTGAAGCTTATTTTTGATGCGAAATATGGCGAACTTCTCGGCGCGCATATGATTGGTCCGGATGTAACGGAAATGATCGCCGAACTTGGTTTGGCACGCTCACTAGAAGCAACAGGCCCAACACTCTTCCGCACAATTCATGCTCATCCGACTCTCTCGGAAGCAGTGATGGAAGCAGCTGCTGGAGCTTGGGGTGAAGCAGTGAACTTCTAATGTAAACAAGCAAAACACGCAAAGGTGTCTGATTTTCAGACACCTTTTTTTATGTCTTTTACAAACTCTGTACTTTGCGACATCACAATCGAATTGTCACTCATGCTCGATCAAACAATCATTTTGCATATACATTCCATACTCGATGAGCTGCCTTCTCTCCAAGAAAATGCATGCGATCATGGAGTGCATTTTGGGGAATATGAAGACATACTGAATCAAATCATGTCATTGATTCTATCTTCCGAATTGCAATTGTTCTCATCTCATTTTGCCGAATGGACTTTTCTCATTCAGAAAAATCCTCAATTCAAAAAAGCCGGATTACTCTATGGCATATTCATCAATCTGAAAAAGAAATCGGCTACAAGCGAAAGAATGGAAGAAGCTCGATTGATAACAAGGGCAATACTCTCCATTCTGGCCGGTCTTCCGCAGGACTATAAAGTGGAATTACCATTGAATTCTCTGCCAGATTCGACTATTGAGATTCCATTGTTTAGAGGAACGATTCAATCTTGGTCAAAGCATCAAAAACATACACATATCATATGCTTCGATGAATTTCAGCGTGAAGTGCATTTTGATATTCAAGACATTCATGAATCATGTCATAAACTCTGGCATGGAGCAACGATTCATATCATGAATTGCGTGACATCTATCGAATCAGATCATGCTATTTCTACAGATTCAACCCTTTGCATCATAGAACCCGATCTATTATATACAGCCACGGACTTGGCAGAATGCTGTGGAAATGGTGAGCATATTTCCATTGGTTCCATGTTTATCCGAAAATTCTCCAAGAAACAATCTGGAATAGCTCTGCTTGCAGGTATAATTGTTGGGAATTGGTTGGATAAAGAAATATCAGAGGAACATACATCTCCACAAGAAATCATTACTGCAACGATCAAAAGCATGCCATTACAGGCATTATCGGCAATTCATGATCAGTCTGACATGGAAAAGTTGGAGCGACTTTGTCAAGAACTCATTCAATCTTTGCATCCAGTATTAGATTCATTCGATGGCGACGATGTGTCAACAGAAACTACATTTTTGGCACCGAAATATGGTTTGATGGGCCGACTTGACATCCTTATGGAATATGCAGATGATCCACTTCGCAAAACTGTGATTGAATTAAAATCCGGCAATGCTCCTTCGATTGGATTACCGGTCAATTTATCCGGTTTCATATTGCCTATGGGTGCTTGGAAAAATCATGTGATACAAGTCGCTTGTTATAATTTGCTTCTTGACTCTGCATTTCCCGATCGAAGTGGAGAAAGCCGTTTGCTCTATGCAAAAGACATGCTGGCACCCATTCGCAATGTGATGAATTCCCATCATGCAAAAAGAGAGGCAATCATCATTCGAAATGCTATCATGGGACTTGAGCATGATATCATCAATAGAAAATTTGGATCTTTCATGCATCTGTTCTCTGATTCAGAGCTTGCTGAAATGCCTCCATATACCAGAGAAGAAGTGAGTTCATTCAAATATGACTTCCACTCATTGGATAAACTCTCTTCACTTTATTGGCTAGCCACGATGTCATTCATCATGCGTGAACATCATAGCGCCCGCATAGGCAGTGGAAACAGACAAGGACTCTCATCACTCTGGCATTGCACCATTGATGAAAAACAAGAGCAGTTATCGGCAATCGGGTATTTACAAATCGATTCTGAACTTTCGGATTTTGAAAAATATCATCTGCATTTGGGATATATGCCAAAAACCACTCGAATGTCATCACTCAGAAAAGGCGATATCATTGTTCTCTTCCCTCATCATGCATTGCATCAACAAGGTGATTTACAGGGTCATATACATAAAGCAGTCATCAAAGACATTCAGCAGGATTCACTCATCGTAAGTCTTCGAAACAAATATGCCTTCAAAGATCATTTCTTGAATCCGGAAACTGAATGGT
>JBIKKD010000129.1:0-4467 GCA_044360565.1 Kapaibacterium sp. (SeqCode) | reverse complement strand
AAAAGTGCCAAACAATATTATGATGGCATCAAGGCATTGTCTGCTTATCAAATTATTGGTCCATTCGAACATATCTCTGCATCAGGATTTAATATCGCATATCCACCTGAAGATAAATTTGCTCTAGGGGAAATCTATGAAGGAAAAAATGGAACACCTGCTTCATGGTTTATACCGCCATATATCAAATCTGATTATTGGTTGGATTTTCAAGCATATTTCCCGGACAGACAAGCCATTTATTATGCGAATACTTTCGTTTGGTCTCCAAATAATGCAAAAGTAAATGTTCGCATCGGGACTTCCGGTTCCGTGAAAGTCTTCTTGAATGACACTGAAATCATCAGGGATTCGAATGAGACAAATAATGACTTTGATACTTATATCGTAAAGACCGAATTATCGAAAGGTTGGAATAGACTATTGGTGAAAGTCGGATACTCTGAAATTGAGAGATGCAATTTCTTGATGCGCATCACAGATGATGAAGGGAATCCAATTCCTGGATTGAAGGAAAGTGCAGAAGCGCAGGATTATGTAAAACAAAAGCCAAGCATCATAGAATATATTTCAAATCCTATCATCGCTCAGTTGAAAGATATCGTAGATAAACATCCTGATTGGATTGAACACTATCTCTTGCTCGCCGATGCTTATCTGAGAAATGACAGAGCAATAGAAGCCGAGCAATTATTGAAGAAAGCATTGAAAATCTCCAAAGATAATCCAGTCATTTTGTGGAAGTTTTTGGATACTTATGTTCGTGGAAGAAAGAAGGATGAAGTGAATACCACCTATGAATTGCTAGCATCCATGAGCAAAGATATTCCGGATGGGATTATTCACAAATTCAATCAGCATCTGGAAAATGAGGATTTTGACAGAGCCGAAGACATGGTCAATAGGATCGAACAATTGCTTCCGGGTTCGGAAACAGCATATACTCTGCGTATACGCTATTATGATAAAAAACGAATGCAGGACAAAGTGATATCAACTGTGAGAGAGGCAAAGAAGCAATTTCCTAAATCATGGACATTCACTGAGCTTGCTGCTGTATTTGATTTTCAGGCTTCAAGAAAACGCGATACGATGATTGGCATGTATTCAAAATACTTGCAATCTGTCTATGGCGAAGCCCCTCTTTTGGCTTTGGCAAAAGCATATTTGGAAGATTCGAAAGTCAAGGATTGGGAAAAAACCTTTGCGGAACTTTTGACATTATCACCTTCTTCGCCCGGTTTCCATTTTCAAATGGCTTCTGTGTACACGCAATTGGAACAATATGACAAAGCCGAAAAAGCAGTTAGCACGGCATTGAAATTCTGTCCTTCATGCAATTCATATTGGTCTAAACTCGGGGAAATTCATCGCAGTAAAAAAGATGTAAAATCGGCAATTGCTGCCTATCAGAAAGCTTTGGAATATTCTCCAACTGATTATGATGCTCGTGCAATCTTGCGAGAACTACAAGGGAAGAAATCAATCTTTACAATATTCGGTGAAACTAATATCGATTCCATCTTGCAATCTGCTCCTTCCGCTAAAGATCATCCAGAAGCGAGTGCTGCGATTGTTTCTGATAAAATGAGAAGGGTCGTCTATGAACAAGGTGCATCCGAATCCGTATCAGAGAGCATAATCCGTGTATTCAATGAAAAAGGTATTGATTTTTTCAAAGAATATAGAGTTGGATATAATGGGAATTCGCAATCATTGGTTATTGAAAAAGCCGTCACGATCAAAGCGGACGGTAAAGAAATTCGTGCAGACATCAATAGAAATATGGCTGTATTCAAAGGACTTGAAGTAAATGATTTCATTTATGTGAAATATCGTATCAGAAATTATAATACAGGTAAACTTGCCAAGCATGTTTGGGATGAATATTATTTCAATAGATTTTTCCCAATTACTCATGCTGAATATGCATTGATCATGCCCAATGAAATGCAATTCACCACTTCTCAGCAGGCAATGGACATCACACCGAAAGAAATCCTATTGTCTGAGATCAATTCCACATTGTATTCTTGGTCCATAAATAAGGAACCCGGTATCGTTTATGAAGCCGACATGCCTTCATTACCTGAGATAGGAAAAGTATTGAGATTCACCACTATTCCGAATTGGGTGTTTTTGGTGGATTGGTATGCCGAATTAGCACAATCAAAAGCACAATCATCCTATGAAATCAAGGAAGCGGTAAAACAGCTCATTCCGAATCCCGAGAAATTAACGGAAAAAGAAAAGATTCAGAAAGTCTTTCAATTCATCACTGATAATATTCGATATAGCAGTGTATCATTCAGACAATCCGCTTTCATTCCTCAAAAAGCAAGAGATGTACTTGTCAATAAGATCGGTGATTGCAAAGATGTTTCAACTCTCGGCATTGCGATGCTCGGTGAATTGGGAATAAAGGCAGATTATGTGCTTGTGAATTCAGGGAATGAAGAGCGATTATTACATGTATTACCCTCAATCGCTTTCAATCATTGCATCATTGCCGTAAGAGAGAAGGATAATCAAAAACCATTATTTCTCGATTTGACTGCCTCGAATTTTCCAACAGGCGTGATTCCTGCCGCTGACAAGAATGCATTTTCATTATTGATAAAGCCGGGAGTAACTCAACCATTATTGCTACCGGATAAGCAAGTGGCTCCTCCAACATTCATTTCAAGAAGCACGGTGCAATTCACTGATGATGGAATGATCATACAAGGTAGTGAAAAAGTAACTGGTACATTGACCGCTCAATATCGTTCTGCGTATAAAGGCAAGACATCTGAGGAGCGTAAGAAAATGATGCAAACCGCGCTTGCTGCAGATATTCCATCAGCCAAGATAAATGATCTTATGATCATCGGTGCTGATTCACTATCTGAGAGTATCTCAATTTACTATCAATATGAAGCTCCAAACACCGTGGCAGAAGCAGGGACATATAAGATAATTCGCATCCCATGGCGTAATGAATTATCTACCGATAATGCATTGACCTATGAGAATCGAACATATCCGGTGAAGAATCTATATGATATCGATACTACCTTCGAAGAAGTATCCATGATCATTCCTAATGGTTATGTACTAGCGGAAATTCCACAATCGGTGAATTATTCAAATTCCTCTGCAGATTATGCATTTTCGGTCATGGTTAAAGAGAAGGATGGTCTTACTTTGCTTACTGCAAAACGAAAGTTCATTAAGAAAAAGACCTTTATCGAACCAAATGAATATCAAGAGTATAAAGTCTTTTATTCCAAAGCGGTTAGAGAAGATAGAAGACAATTATTGCTCAAAAAGGTAGAGTAAAACTGAGAGATTCTTCCGAAAGTTGTCTATCATGCTATTTTTCACTACTTTCGAGCCGAATTCGATGTAATTGCGCAAAAAAGCCCATCTTTAGCCATATGAAAGACAATCTACACAATCAATCCGTTCAAGAGCAATTTCCGGTTGGATCAATTGTTCCTTTATCTCGCATAGATATTTCCCATACCGATGAAATCGGGAATGCTGCTGAAACTTCAGTTGCAAAATCGCTCTTGAATCGTAAATCTCATTGCACAGCATGTGGCGATAAAGATGGAGGATGTTCAACTTGCAAAAGTGGATCTTCACCCAATGAAGATACTGTAAGGGATGTCCAAGACAATGCGCAGGACTGGTTTGTGGAAGTGAGTTTCAAAGCTCGCAGAAAACAATTATACAAGAAGAATAGAAATGGGCGCTATGCACTAAGCGATACAGTGATTGTTCAATCTGAATATGGATCTGATGCCGGGACAATTACCGCTGTTGGTTCAATTGCAGAGATGAAAAAGAATAATCAGGAAACTCCCACACTAAGTTTGCAGAGACTAGCAACACCGGAAGATATCCTGCGAATCAAAGAAAATCGTGAACATGAGAAGGAAATCATTCGTGAAGTGAAAGGCAAAGTCAAGGAATATGGCTTAGACATGAAGATTGTTGATGCCGAGTGGCAATTTGATCGTTCTCGTTTATCAGTGTATTTTTCTGCGCCTCAAAGAGTTGACTTCCGTGAACTGGTCAAGGAATTGGCAAGAATATATCATGCTCGGATCGAACTCAGACAAATACCAGCTCGCGAAGAAGCCAAAAGGATTGGCGGTATCGGTCCATGCGGATTGGAACTTTGTTGTTCAACATTTCTGAATGAGTTTGAGCAAATCAATCTCGAACATGCCAAAGCACAAATGTTGCCACCGAATATCAGTAAACTCAGTGGCATGTGTGGTCGCTTGAAATGCTGCTTGCTTTATGAAATTGACAATTATGTATCCGCTTTAAAAAATTATCCGCCTCTTGATTCCTATGTGCATCTCACTGAAGGCAGAGCAAGGATGATTAAGATCGATATTTTCTCGGATACCGTGACAGTGATCGGTGAGAGTACTGGTACATTTCATACTGTCTCTCTCGAGGAACTCAATA
>JBIKKD010000128.1:0-4476 GCA_044360565.1 Kapaibacterium sp. (SeqCode) | reverse complement strand
CGGTTGTACTTTCAACTGATTCAGGATTGGTTTCATCAACAAGTCCTTTGTCTTTTCTGATTCGCTTGATGATTTCATCACGCTCTTGATCATTATAGGCATAATGTTCTTGCTTGCCTTTTTTCACTTTATACAGTGGTGGCTGAGCAATGTATAATCTTCCTGAAGTAATCAAATCGCGCATATTGAGGAAGAAGAATGTCAGGAGCAAGGTGCGAATGTGAGAACCATCAACATCAGCATCGGCCATGAGGATGATTTTTCCATAACGACTCTTCTCAGCATCAAAATCTTCACCGAAACCTGCACCGAGCGCTGCGATGATTGTTCTGATTTCTTCATTGTCCAAAATCTTATTGATTCGCGCGCGATGCGTATTCAGAATCTTACCACGAAGCGGGAGAATTGCTTGGAAGCGACGATCTCTTCCCTGCTTTGCGGAACCACCCGCTGAATCACCCTCAACAAGATAGATTTCAGTGTCTTCCGCAGTACGAAGCGAACAATCGGCAAGTTTACCGGGAAGTGCTGAGCTCTCGAGAGCATTTTGTCTGCGAACGAGTTCGCGAGATTTCTTCGCGGCCATTCTGGCTTCTGCCGCAAGTGTTGCTTTTTCAATGATTTTCTTTGCAATCTTGGGATTTGCATCAAGAAACATGGAAAGACTTTCATTCACCACTTGGCGAACAATACCTTCGACATCACCATTACCCAATTTGGTTTTTGTTTGACCCTCAAATTGTGGTTCGGCAACTTTCACACTGATGATCGCAGTCAAACCTTCACGGAAATCCTCTCCGGTTAGAGCGGCTTTGGTGAGATTGTTTGAAGTAGCATAGGAATTGATCGTTCGCGTGAGCGCAGAACGGAAACCGGACACATGTGTTCCGCCTTCAACGGTATTGATATTGTTTACATAGGATAGCAATGTTTCGCTATACGAATCATTGTATTCAAAACATACATCAACGATGGTATCTGCGCCGACATCACTTTTGCCGGATCCAGAAATGGAAACGGTTTCAGTCAATGCGGTGAGATGTGAATCAACGTGACGAACGAATTCAGAAAGTCCGCCGGGATAATGATATTCTTCAGTTGTGGAATTAGCTTCATCAATGAGTATCAAACTCACTTCGGGATTCAAGAATGCCAATTCACGAAGGCGCTCTGCAACACGGGAAGCACGGAACTCAACTGTTTTGAAGATAGTATCATCAGGATAGAAGCGAATCATCGTTCCAGTTTCTTTGGATGTGCCAATCTCTTTGACATCATGAACCGGATTCCCTCTAGAATACTCTTGACTATAAATTTTACCATCTCTTTTAATGGTGGCTTCAAGTTTGGTTGAAAGTGCATTTACGCAGGAAACACCAACGCCATGCAAACCACCAGAAACTTTATAACTTCCTTTGTCAAACTTACCACCTGCATGCAATGTGCAAAGCACAACTTCAAGTGTGGAGATTTTCTTAACCGGGTGAGGTCCTGTCGGAATACCGCGTCCATCATCTTGAACGGAACAAGAGCCATCATTATGAAGCGTTACAATGATCTTTTTACAAAAACCTGCGAGCGCTTCATCGATTGAATTATCGACCACTTCCTGAATAAGATGATGCAATCCGCGATCACCGATATCACCGATATACATCGCGGGACGCATTCTGACCGCCTCAAGCCCCTCGAGCACCTTGATACTGTCTTCGGAATATTGCTTTTCTTTACCGTTAAGTTCTTGTTCTTCTGTAGATTCAGCCATCGTATTTGGAAGTATTTGTGGGTAAAGTCCCTTTTTGCGCTGCAAGGCAAAACAGGACATTCAACTGTCGAAAAATGTTATGCAAAAGTACGCAATTTTCACCAATGTTTGGCACTGAAAATTGTCCTATGCACCATGCGGACCAACCTTTGGAAGTGCTTGTTTTTTAAGGACATAAGAATCCATCCACGCTCTTATCTCAAGATTGCTCTCCTGCCTTCTGCCTGCAAGGATATGATCAGCATTTTCATACATCACAAGTTTATATGGATGCATTGCTTCCTGTAATGCCATTCCGAGTTTATATCCATGCATTGGATCGACTCTTTTGTCGCCAGTACCATGCAAAACAAGCAGAGGTGTAGTCTTACATAATTCCATACAAAAATGCTCGGATGAGCGTTTCAATTCCTCTCTTGACATATCGGAAACTGATGACTGATACTGCGCAAAGGTCTTATAGATATAAGAATCCTTCGGTATTTTGTCGAAGGTGGTTGGAGCTCCAATCGTGATAGCAGCCCTGAAATCAGACATGGTTCTGAGCATCATGAGTGCCATCATGCCACCACGACTTCCGCCAATGAGACCGATGCGATCATGATCAACATATTCCAAAGATTTGAGCAGTGGTAGCAATGCTGCCGCATCGAGCACATCATTGCCACCCCATTCCTCTTTGCCTTCGCTTCCACCGCAACCTCGATAATTACTTGCTGCTACCACATATCCCCAACTTGCATACATAACGGCATACATGGAGGCGGAATCGGGTGTAAGCGCACCCTTCTCGCCTGTACCACCGCGATTGAATATGATTGCGGGATATTTTTCAGTATTCGCTTGAGCCGGTGGTAAAGCAAGAAAACCTGCAATGCGCAATCCGGCGTGATGATATACTATCCGAAATAATTGCACAGATGAAAATGCAAGAAATTCTTCCGAACTCATTGCTCTTTTTTGAATATTGAGCATTGACTTCGGAATTGGTTCGGGATGTATTTCCAGCAATTGTCCGTCAAACATCATTGCATCTTTGCAGGATTGAGCCACACAAATTTATACATGCGTTTGTCCATAGCATTTGTCACATAGCCTTCGACATATTTCTGCAATAGTCTCCAATCCTCATCATATTGCAAAATCATCATGGGCGAATCATTCATGGCAATTTGCTCAGCTTTGCGATAGAGTTCCATGCGCTTTGTTCTATCTGTTTCGGACAAAGCCTGTTCGAACAATACATCGAATGCTGGATTCTTATATCTAGTATGATTGATCGGACTTGGCTGATTTGGCGCGCTGGGCACGAGTTTGCCATACATCAAATTGAGGAATGATTCAGGATCGGGGTAATCGGCAATCCAGCCGAGTCTGAAGAATTCCACTTTACCTGCATCCACTTCATCGAGATGTCGAGCAAATTCCACTTGCTTCAATTTCACTTCAATGCCGAGATTCTTCTTCAATTGCGATTGAATTGCTTCAGCCAATTGGAGATTACGACCGCCGCCATTATTGAGTTGAAGAGAAATTTCAAGTCCTTTCCCTCCGGGATATCCTGCTTGTGCAAGAAGTGCGCGAGCTTGTGCCAAGTCGAGATCATAGCCCTTGATTTCGGTGCCATTATAATCTACCATGGATGGTGGCACAAGACCATGAATGCCGGGTCCAGAAGATTGCGATTTCAATACAAATTTTCTGATTTGCGCGCGATCAATTCCCATATTCAAAGCTTTACGAATATTCACATTGCCGAATACTTTTCCGGTGAAAAGCATGCCATAATATTGCGTGGACAAAGCAGGAATATGTAGCACTTGGAAATTGGAATATTCAGGTTTGATCTTTTTGTTTTCATCAACCACATCCTGGAAGAATTCACTTGGAATGCGATAGCTCTCTTCAAGATTTCCATTCTTGCAACCAACGAATTGATTGGTGATGTCTTTCATGAAACTAAATGTGATTCCATCGAGATATGGTAATTGATTTCCGTCTTTGTCTTTGCCCCAATACTGTTCATTGCGCTTGAGAACACATTCACGCTCGGGCGACCAAGATATGAATTTGAATGGACCTGTTCCAACGGGATGCTGGAAGAAATCTTTGGCATAATGCTCAACAGCTTCTTTTGGATGAATGAGCGTAACACCGAGAGTAACATAATACTCGAATGGTGCAAATGGTTTGACGAGATCAATGCGAAATGTGTATTTGTCAACTGCCACAAAACCGGGAATACTTTTCACTGTTGGGGGAGCATTATTTGCTTGTGCTTCAATGGTTGCATCATAATATTCTTTTGCACCACGAACTTTTTCCTTGAAATATTCAGCACCGAGTGTTCTGGTTCTGGCATCACAAATTCTAGTAAAAGAATAGACCACATCTTCTGCGGTCATTTCTCTTCCCTTGCCATTTTTGAAACAAGGATCATCATGAAATTTCACGCCTTTTCTCAAGCGATATGTATAGGACATTCCATCCGGAGAAATCTCCCAAGATTCCGCGAGTTCAGGCTGCAGATGGAGATCTCCATCATAGGTGAGCAAGGTTTCATAGATCTGGTCGGCGATATGATGCGAAGTTGCATCATTGACACCAACCGGGTCAAGTGAGCGTAATTCCGCCATTTCATTGGCTCTATAAATTCCGCCCTTGAATTTACCACCCTTCATTTCTGTGAGGGCGCCGCCTGTTTGTTGCTC
>JBIKKD010000014.1:0-13795 GCA_044360565.1 Kapaibacterium sp. (SeqCode) | reverse complement strand
TATTCGCTAGATGAAATTCATGCATATATGTCTTCAGCAAATGCATGTCTGTTTCAAGACCCGCAATGACCGCAGAAAACAAAATGACAATAATGATTCCATTGTCAAACCAATTCGGTTTATGGAATCTCATCTTAACCAATAATGGCCATTCCATCCAAGCTGTGTGATTTTTCTTGTCTATGAAATAATGTAACAGTCTATACAAAATACTCGTTTCTTTCATGTGGGTATACGGATTCAGAAAATGATCAGGACTTCTTTCTTCTCTTCAGTTCTTCGATGATTGCATTCATTTCTTCATCAAAATCATTCTTATAATTCTGCAAACGAAGCAATAATCCATCATCAGTTTCATGAAGCATTTTTTCACCATTTTCTTCCTGTAAATGTCTTTTTCGAGTATCATCCATTTCAGCGATGATGATACCTACGAATAGATTTAAAATGATGAGAGCGCCAACCAATACGAAACTACAGAAATAGAGTGGCGAGAGGAATGGATGCGGATGCAAACAATTATACATGTTCGCTTTCATCAAATCAGACCAACCATCACCGGTCATCACTTGGAATAATGTCAATATAGCTTGAGACAAACTTTCAAAATGCTGAGGATCATTTTCTCCAAAAAGGAATACACCGATCACGGCATAGGAATAATAAAGAATCCCCATGAGCATGAATACTTGCCAAAGTGTTGGAATGCTGTGTAGAAGTGTTTCAACAATAGTGCGCAATTGTTTGAATCTGCCTATGAGTCTCAACACTCTGAGAGATCGGAGAGATCGAAAAATACGAAGAGTTCTTGCCGCGAGGACAGCTTCATAGGTAGCTTCATCATGCGTGATGAGAAGTGGAAGAAAACCAAGTAGCACAATCAACAAATCAAACATGTTCCAGCCGTCTGTGAAATACAATCCAATATTATCACGATAGGCATAGAGTTTAACAATGATTTCGACAACGAAAATATAATGAATGATGATGTTTGCCAGATGTAATGGATCATGGAAAGTCAACATCATTGTTTTGTCGGTTTCAATACCAACAAGAATTGCAGAAAGTAGAATGATGCCAAGAATAAAATTATCAAACCAATTCGATTCATGATTTCTGATTTTGTACGCTAGTTCGCTAAGCATTGTTCGAAAGAAAATAGTGAATAAAAAAAAGGCACGACCAATATAGTTCGTGCCTTGCAACATTACAAATTGATTACTTACACTTTACACAGCAATCAGGGAATGCATAAAGATCTGGTCTCAAATTGATGAGACGCACAGATACATCCACACGGCGAACGCCATCAAGATCATAATAGCTGTTTTCACTACGCTTATACTTTGCCACTTCAGGATTGACGGAAGTATCAACATATTTCCCTTCTGCCATGACAATGATCCGAGCTTTTTTAACTTTTTGATCATATTGATTTACGGAAATATCATCAGTCGGAGTGAGCACCAAACCTCTCGACATCAGTGATGCAAAGAGTGAATCTTTAGACAATTCATTCATCACAGCTTTATACCCAAAATAAGCACGTAGTTTTGATAATGTGTCATTGTCTTCACCAATCAAGGAAGCACCTGATTTGATGTCGATGGATTGTGTGTTAGCAAATTGATATTTCACTGTATCAAATGAGCTGGAAATATATTTAACCTGTTCATCGGAAATGAATGTTCCATTGCCGATTGGACGAATATCTGAATATGCTGTCATGGTGATGATCACTTTTGCAGTATCATTCTTCTCATAAATCTTCCAGAAATTCTTGAGAAGATCGGAAGTGGAATCCACCATGTTTCGAATATTGCGATCGATGATTTTGGCCTTTTCACGATAATCGGTGCGACGCATTGTCATGAGATCAGAGCGATCCACATCTCCACGATTACCCCAATATTTATTGCGATAATTCAATTCCACCCAAGAAGCTTCTTTCAAATCACCTTCACGAAGTCTTCTCATGTGTTCAGTATATCCTTTCGATGTGTTTACTTCCCAGAAGGCAGTTTGGAAATATGGAACATTCCTTTCAGCACCGAATACAATCACAGAATCTACTGACAAGCAACATGGAGATTGACCAAACTGTGCATAGAGTCTAATGGTATCATTCACAATATTTGTTTTGCATGAATCTTCGGCTCTGACCATTGCGCGTGGAATGCGGAGTGGCTCAAAGCGTGTCAAACCGGATGCGATTGATTGCACGGTGCTCGCAACATAATTTGTATCATAAGAATATGTTGTGTCTTTATATGCAATTGATTTTGTGAAAATGGCTTTTCTCAATGGTGGAAGTGAATCCACAAATGTGATGGTATCTCTACCAATGCGTAGTCTTCTTGAATCAACAATCTCCATACGCTCATTGAATTTCTTTCTTAGTGGTCGATTTTCGAATTGCTCAACCATTATCGTGTCAAACAGCCGAGCAATGCGTTGAGCTTTCACTGATTTGTCTTGAACCAAAGAATCATATTGTTCTTTGCGTGATTTGTCTTTGATGGAAGCAATTGTTCTTGAAATCACCATTCCATTATAATTGGTGATGACAGGATTGCGATCCTGACATGGTTTTTTGTCATATGCTGAGCGACCCATTGCTGTGAAAAGAATGCCATCGGGTCTATTCATCATGGAATCTGCAGGAATATGTAAAGAATAGGTATTCCCTTTTCTCTCAACTTTTCCGGCAATATCACTCATGATGGAAATAGAAGCATCTTTTACTGTCGTATCATTTGTAGCATTGTCAATCACAGTAACATTATAGGTGATTGCACATGGTTTAGGTGGCTTAGCGCATGGATATGCGGGGTCACATGGTTCGCAAGGAGGACATGGTTTTGGAGGCTCGATGCCGCAAAAGAATGTTGCTTCGCTTCGATACAAATCCAGTTTACCCATTTCTGCTTTCTTTGCTTCTTGGGGATTTGACTTTCCAAATCTGTCAGAAGAATAAAAGAATTCTTGGGTTATTGTTTTACTCTCTGTACTCGGCTTTTGAAAACGAACATATGGAAAGAGTTCATCATAGTCTGAACCAATATCATTTGATTCATTTGCAAGTGGAACGACTTCTTCAACTATCAAACTGGGCTCAGCGAGGTTCTCTGCAATTGCAAAGAAGTCGATCTCAAGCAATGCATAATAGAGATCATAATTTCCGGCTCTATTCGATGAAAACATCAAATGTGGAGTTCCTTCCAAGCAGTACAAAAACGGTGAATACTCATTGAATTGAGTATTGATTTCTTTCTTTCCTTGGAAGAGTGCAAGATTGATTGGTTTTGACCAAGTGCTAGAACCATATCTTCTGAATGCTACATATAAATCGGCATTTCCTTTTCTTTGAATGCCATTGAATGTATACATCGCATTTTCATAAGGCGCAGAAAATCCACCATTGGTGTCAACACGATCGGAGCTGAACACAATCATCTCAATGCCGGACTCCGGATGCAAACCAATCGTTGGATGTGAATCCCAAGCGGTACTATTCAATTCTTCGATATTGCGGATGGAATCATGATCTGAACTTTCAAGTCTTAAGACTTTCTCGAATAAATCGCTTCCACCTTTGATGTCCGCACCGCTCAATTCAAAGAAACGAGCTGTTTGTTTGTCAGGCACTCCAGAAGAAGCAAATACAAATGTCTTGTCTCCATTTTTTTCTTTTGATTGAATCACACCACCGATATTCCTGATGGCTTTGCGATTAAATAATAAAAATGATTGACTCGAATTAGAAGTATCCTCTTCCGATTTACCGGACATTGGAATCACATAAATCTGTTCTCTTTTATTCCGATTCGAAGTCACGACGAGAGTATCACCTTCCTTTCCAATCGTTCCAATGATAGCAGGTGCAAAGTCATCAGATGGAGTATTTATGCCTTTCTTCAAAAGCTTCGAGGGTTTGGTAATCTTCACCCTCTTTGAATCTTCCTGTGCATGTAGAGTGATTATTGATAATCCACCAAAACAGAAAGCTAATGCTAGTATGAGTGTTTTCATGTTTTTCATAATGGATTACAGATGGTACAATAATATGCTTCAGCAAATTTGAAGGTTACTCTTTTCAAACCGGGTGTCAATAAACTTTCGCGAATATTTGAAACCGATACGAAAAAGTTATTTCCGTTTTCCGCCATGTAATAGAAGACTTCTCCCAAACCAAATTCTGCAGTATAAGTATCCATGTCAGCAGCAGGCAATCTCTTAAATGGAGGCATAAATTGACCAATCGTCTTTGTGCTCGGCCAATTGTTTGGGTACTCATAGTTTTGAGGATTGCCGGTCGGATTGAATGCTTTGATTGTATAAAGTCTTCCAATCTTTACATCACCATATTGCACTGCCAATTTTTCAAATTGATCACAACCTGTAAAAAATCGAAGTGTATCATTAGCCAATTGCATAAAAACATTTGCTAAACTATCAGCATCCTCTGTTAATTGAGGAGTTGCACTAGGAATTCTGGCAAATTTTCCTTTGAATCTTAAGACTACTTTAGACAATAATGGATTAGTAGGATGAAGATAAATACTATCTACTAATACATCTCCTGCTTGAAGTGAATTTGGTGGTTCTTGAAAGTTATAAGTTGTAGTATAACCAGGCAAAGGAAAATTAGCATCTTCAAAAGTCCAATTACCATTCAAAAATCTCTCATCATTTGGCAGAGAACCAGAAGACTTCGTACTTGATGGAAACTTAAAGGTTGCAATTGTAAACAATGAGTCCGGTGTCTTGTTTATCTGATATGTGGTTGAGTTAAAAACAGCAATAGTTGCTTCTCTTACCAATGGTTTTACTTCATCGGGTGACAATGGTTCAGGAACAAAGCAACCGTTCAAACTCAGAAGAACAATTGTCAAAAAAGGATATAGTATATTTCTCATCAGTATATCACTCCTAATCTCAATTGAAATGTTCCCAAACGACGGGTGCCCGGCACATTGGAGAAGCCGAGTAGTGAGAATGAATCGCCGACAGCGACATCGCGATAGCCGAGGTCGATTTCCAAATCAAGATTATTCATGATGGGAATATCAACGCCGACACCAAAGCCATAGGTGAGTGGTAAAGACCAATCCATGTTTATATCGCCATTTGCTTGTGCATCTTTGATGCGTACGGTACAATCATCGCATTCGAGTCCGAGTGACATAGACAGAGCGGACATGGAAAATGAATCAAATGAAAATCCGATTTCATTATAGACATATGGTTTCATGCAACCGAAAATTGCTTTTAAGAGTCCATCACCTTCTTTCTCTTCACGAGCCGGTTTATCGGCTTCTTCACCATAGACATCAACATAGAAGAAGTTCTGTGATTTCTTTCCTTTTTGTGAATTCTTGACAGGAACGAGATAATGTCTTGTGGTGAGAAGTCCGATCGGACGATTGACAAGTGGCATATCAGCAAGAAGAACATTAGGATTAAAATCTCCCGCATTGAGTGTTTTCATGCCTTGCACATATGTCAAACCAAATGCCCATCGATAATCCTCACCTACTCGAATGCCTGCAGTCACTTCACCGCCATATTGCAATCGTGCCAAATCCGAACTACCGAATAATGAGGAATTGACAAATCCATCATTATAAGATGAAACTCTATAATGAGTGGCGGCCCAGAAATCTGAATAGTCACGATCAAAGCAAGCAAGACCAATTCCTGCATCAATACCAAGTGCAAGTCTGAGAGACAAATCCAATCCCACATTGAGAGAAAATGGCTCACAATCACAAGATTTTTTCAATACATCTTCAATTGGGATGGAGCGAATTTCAGGGATGTTTTTTGTGACATGGAAACTCTCAACAAGATTGAATCCACCCAAGCTGTCCGTTTGAATTCCGGGGAATAATGTCGGGATGGTTTCTATATGCTTCATCGGAATCAATATTCCTTTTTCGCTCGGCTTATTATTCACTTTATCACGAAATGCAAAAACGGTATCAATAGGATTATCTGCACTATCACGAATGATCTGCACATATTCCACATATCCACGCAATGTTCTTCCATCTCGATTTGCATCTCCGGAAGATTTCTGAAAATACTTTTCGGAAACTTCAGGTTTGATACGCACCGCATCTTCATACATAGACATCTTCTTTTCTAATTCAGTCGGTACTTTTGGAGAACTGCAACTTGCAAGTATGCCAAGTGTTAGCACTCCTATCATGGAAAGAGTAAATCTTCTCATTTGCCACCTCCCAATGGAATATTCAGATGTACCATTCCTGAAAGACCCGAAAGATGTGGTCTGTCCAAATCTCTCAACATATTATTGGTGGTATAGCGAGCGGATAGCGTGATGAACCAATCACAACATGGATTTTCATAATTGAAAAGATATCCGGTTTCGAGTGTTCCGGGCATTCCAATCTTCCCTTCTTCATCATCACCCGTTATGATGGAAATTCCCGTACCCATGCTCAGATAGAATGGTACATTCGGGGCATCCCATGGAAACCATCGTACATTCGCTTGTATATTGATCACATTGGGAAGTGAATAAATCCGAGGATTGGTATATTCCAAACTGTCTATGGGACCATAATACCCATAATTCACGGTGAATACCGGCCACATATTGCAAAACTTGTGAACTCCATATTGGAGTTCTCCGTGCAAGCCGAGATTGCTTTGCTCGGGAAACTGTGTTTGAGGCATGGCGGCACCTAGACCAAGTCCCACGAATGTTTGCGCATTCGAAGTCTGGCTCATAAACCACATACACAGAAGCATGGAAAGGAGCACTTTCTTCATGTATCTTCCTATAAAATGACTATTCGCTATATCCTATTCTAATATTCAAGTCTTTGCGAAATCTCTCCCAAACCTCGTTGCCCGTCTTGAATTCATATCAATGTGTTCCGCTCATTGCCCCCAGAAGGCCCCGGAATCCATACCATCGATGGGGCAAATATAGGGTAATTGATAGGTGAGAACAAATACTGTGGAAAGAAGAACAGCCACCTTTTCGGGGTGGCTGTTGAAGTGTTTATCGAAGCATGGTCGCTATCTCTGATGCAACCTTGGCATTGTACTCGAATGTGAGTTTTTTGTGATTCACTAAATCTATCACAGTTCCAATCCAACACCAACCACAAGTAAGCAAATGAACTATACCCGAGCCAACTTTATCCAAGAAAAATCTGTGCAAACCGGGAAGAAATACCATCGCCACGATGATCATGATCAAAATCATGCTCGGATCACGCCTCCTCTGTGAATAAGCCAAAGTAAATTTCTGGGCTTCCTGCTCTGTCAATTGATCAAAAATGGCTTGAACGAACATCAATTCCTGTCCCTCAATCGAGGGTAAATACGTCATGGCTTGAGGCATGAGAGTTAACCTAATACATGTGTTGCTAATACTTTCTGCACTTCATAGACATTCACCGCTTTTGTGAATTGTTTTTGAATACTTGGCTCTACTTCGCTAGAAACCCAAATCTTCAATTCAGCATCGAGGTCAAATGTACCTGCAGTTTCAATGCTAAAACGGGAAATACTCTTATAAGTTACAGATTTGTATTCAAGTTTATTACCGGTAAGACCTTGTTTATCAACCAAAATCAATCTTTTATTGGTAAATATGAACATATCTCGAATAAGTTTAAAGCCTAATTCGATTATTTCTCCATCAATTAGCAAATGTGCATATTCTTTCTGCAATTCATTTGAATCAACAATTGAAGAATTGCCCATCAATCCTGTAAGAAGACCCATAAAAATTCCAATTCAATGAAAAATAAAGTGTACTCTCAATATACTTTTTTTCACTTTCAGCAAAAAATCTATCGCAAACAGCAAACTGAAAGTATAGAAATGACTTTCATGTTTTAGTATATGTAAATTATTTGATAACTGGTTACTGTACTGCATTCTGCAGTTTTTCTTGTACTTTCTGTAATCTTGGCAACATTGATGCATCAGCTTCGCAATCTTTTGCACGATTTGCCATGTCGGCAGCTTGCTTAAGCATATCAGCTGATTTTGTGATTAATGACATATCTGTTGGATTGCTTTTGGCTTCTTGCAAAAATGTCACATAGCTGTCAGCAAATTGCTCATATTCAGCGATGAATTGATCGCAAGGACTACTTGTTGTTCCGCCTGAGGCTCCTGTTTCTGGTGCCTTCGATTCACCTGATTTTGAGTCACCACAACTAGTTGTGAAAAATACCATCGAAAGGATGGCAACAATAAATCCCAATCTTTTCATAAAAACCTCACCTGAATGTGAACATATAAATGTACTTCATCTATGTATAAAATCTTCTTTCCTAATTACTCACCACTTTCACCGCATAATCATTCAGCATTTCTTGCAATTCCACATAGCGTTTAAGGATTGCGGAATCTTTAATGCATTGTCTTGAGCGATTATCCCATTGTCCTATTTGCCCGACCATAATTTGATAGTCGGCAATGATTGTTTTGTCTTTCGGATTTTGTTGAAAGCGTTTTATGAGGGTGATATAATTCTTCACCCATCCCTCATAATCTTGGAGGAATTGATCACATTCATTGATGACATTGGTCGTATCTTTTATCGACCCTTTTTCTTTGTCGGCAATCCTATTCTTGGCTTCTTTACATCCCGAACCCAAAAAGCTCATCGACACAATACAAATACCTAGTATCCATTTTCCCATAGAATACCCTTGAGTGTTGGTGGCTCAACTTACCATGAGCAAACAAAACAAACAAAGGAAATCGTTAAATGTCAATGATTTGAGTGGATTTTAAGTAGTGTTTTCACAATATTGGCGAGATTATTCCCCGATTTCTTTTGCTTCTATAATCACTGTACGATTATAAAATCTTCCCTCAGGCAATGCATTAGAAGAACCTTCATATGCACTATTTCCTATTATAATTGAAGGATCCGCTTTTAAAAGAACACCAACGGCTTTTGCTCTTTCAAGTGCCAATTCCGCATTGCGTTTTGCATCTCCGAACATATCGGTTGCACCAAGAATTGAAGTAATTTTGATACCTTTTGTGGACTGAATTTCTTCAATCACGCGCAAATTTCTTGCATTCATAGATGATGCGTCAAAATCAAATAGAATGAGTGAATATCGCTTCACTTTATCATTACCAACTGTACCAATTGTTCTATCATTCAAGATTCTTTGATATTTCACGGGCACAATCACATTTGATGTATGTGTGCGGCCTGCAGTATCAACCACATTATACCTAAATCTAACTGAATCTTTTCTTCTACCTATCTTGCCCGGACTTGGCTTCCATGTTCTATGGATGAAAGTATCATGTAATCCTAACTTTTCTTCGAGAATATTGGTATCACTCATGATATTGAGTCTCCAACGATCTATCATTGTTCCAGAAATCATCCTGCCTTTCACGGTGATTTCATTGGGCTCAACCGAAAGTGTGGAATCAATGATGGTCAATACTTCAAAAATTGATGGATCACTGAACAATAATTCCACTCTTCTATTCTCAGCCAAACCCTCTGGATATGACATATTGGAAGGATTATCGGGAATCGGTTTGGCAATGACATTGATTCTCACCGGATCAATATTCCATGCTTTTTGCAGATAGTTTGCAACATTCTCAGCTCTCTTTCTCGCAAGCTGAATATTTCGTCTTTCCTGACCTCCACCCGAAGTATTCCCAATGATGGAAATCGTCAGATTGGGATTTTGCTTGAGTCTATTTCCTGCAAGATTCATCACATGATAATATCTATCAAGCACATCAGAATTCAGCAAATTCTGATCATTGAAATTCGCCGCCTGATATTCATCCAAAAGTTGATATCGTGATGGTATATCCGAAGAAGCCTCATCGAAAAAAACATATGGTAAAATTGGTTGTACCACGCGATCAATGCGTTCAATCAGCTTGATTACATCAAGTGTATCAGCATTTTGGTCTTTTGAAATTTTCAAAGTGGTGATCAATTCGGGCAATTCAACAATTATCGGAGGTGGAGGAAGTGGTGGAGGAATGATGAGTTCATGGGGAGACCATAATAGTGATAGTCCTGCACGAATTCCCATGACATTCCATGATGTTTCCTCTGATAATTCAGAAAACACGGTGAATGCACGAATTTCGGGAGCGAGTCTTATTGATTTCACGGAATTGAGAGGCAATTCATATGATATGCCTCCAATTGCACCAATCAAGATTGCAGATGTACCGGGAATATCCCCCGATAATTCATTGCGAATGCGATTGAAACCATCAAATGTGCCGGGGAATACGGTTTCTCTTTGGGAAAATTGCATTGAGAGTGGAACACCAAGCCATGCACCCGCGGAAAGTTTCAATGACCCAAAAGCCAGATAGAATTCAGGTTCCAAAGACATGATGCCGAGTGAAGTTTCCAACGTATGCGTGATGGTTGCAATTCCCTGTTGCGACATCACATATTGTTCTTCGCTGGAAGTAAATACACCATTGAGTCCATTATATCCGAATCTCAAACCAAATCCATGATTTGATGACAAGGCATATTGTCCAAGTAAACCAATCGTGCTTCCTATATTTGAAGCGGAGGTATATTCCGGACAACAACTTGGAATCCCCTTGAACCCTGAGAAAGATGCGGAATGCAGATTGATTCCGGCTGATCCATAAACCCCGAAACTGAATGGCTCAATTTTGACGATCGTATCTCGCTTTGAGGCGAGTTCGCCCTGTCCCAATAAGGGATGGACAAAACAGCTTACAAAAGCTAAGATATGAATGAAGCATGCTTTCATTCGATCAAAAAATATATACTATAATCATTTACTCCCATTCAATTGTCGCGGGAGGTTTACTCGATATGTCATAAGTCACACGATTAATTCCACGCACTTCATTGATGATGCGATTGCTCATCTTTGCAAGCACATCATATGGCATGGGGAACCAATCAGCTGTCATTCCATCTACACTTGTCACGGCGCGAAGAGCACAAGTGTTTTCATAGGTGCGTTCATCACCCATAACTCCAACGCTTTGCACGGGTAATAATACAGCAAATGCCTGCCAAATATCATTATAGAGCCCGGCATTATGTATCTCTTCAAGATAGATTTCATCTGCCTTGCGAAGAATATCTGCGCGTTCTTTTGTCACTTCACCAAGCACGCGAATGCCGAGTCCCGGACCGGGAAAGGGATGTCTGTCGATAAACCAATCGGGAATCCCCAATGCTCTACCCACAGTACGAACTTCATCTTTGAATAATTCTCTGAATGGTTCAATGAGACTGAGATGCATTTCTTCAGGAAGACCACCCACATTATGATGGGATTTGATCGTGACCGATGGACCATTCACGCTAACCGATTCAATCACATCGGGATACAGCGTTCCTTGGGCAAGGAATTTAGCATCACCGAATTTTTTTGCTTCTTCATTGAATACATCAATGAATGCGGCACCGATGATTTTTCTTTTTTTCTCGGGATCAGTCACGCCATCCAAACGACTGAGAAAGAGTTCAGAGGCATCCACGACATCAATGCTCATATCGAAGTTCTTGCGAAACAATGCTTCGAGTTTCTTGCTTTCATCCAAACGCATGAGACCGGAATCTACATGAATGCAATGCAATTGATCGCCGATGGCTCGATGCAAAAGAACGGCAACCACGGTGGAATCAACTCCACCTGATAAACCACAAATCACGCCACCGCTTCCCACTTGCTTGCGAATGGCTTCGATTTTCGATTCGATGAGATTTTCCGGACTCCAATCTGATGGACATCCACAAATATCATGTACGAAATTCGAGAGCATTTTCTCGCCATCTTTTGAATGATGTACTTCCGGATGGAATTGTACACCACGAATATTTCGCTTCTCATTTCTGATCACGCAAATTGGAGCATTATCAGTATGTGCAATAATCTCAAAACCATCAGGCAATGCGGTGAGTGAATCACCATGACTCATCCATACAATTGAATGAGCATCAATCCCTTTGAACAATGCATCATTTTTATCGATACGCAGTTCCGCACGACCAAATTCTCGCTTCGCAGATTTGTCTACGCTTCCTCCATTCATGAAAGCAGTGAGTTGCAATCCATAACAAATACCGAGAATGGGAATGCCTTTTTCTTCTGCATGAGCAAATATGTCAAAAGATGGAATTGGCGCGCCTTCGGCATAAACACTTGATGGTCCGCCCGAGAGTACAATCCCTTTTGGATTGATGGATTCGAGTTTTTCTTTCGAAATGGAGAATGGATGAATTTCGCAATACACACCCGATTCGCGTATTCTGCGAGCGATGAGTTGCGTTACTTGTGAACCGAAATCGAGTATGAGTATGGAATGCATGTAGTGTTAATTGAGTAGAATTTATTGCAATACATTGAGCAATATAGTGCTCTTTTGTTCTTCGGCAATTTGTTTCATCACAGGATGTGATTCAAACTGTGCCTTTTCGAAAGATTTGAGCTCGGAATAACCTCGACGATATAATTCCAATGCCTTGCTTTTATCGCCATGTTCATAAGCCCAAATCGCTGTTTGCACGATGCCAACAGCATAATATGGATGCACTTCAGGAATCTCATACATGAGTTCTTTGGCCAATTCCTGCTCTCCGATGGAATCCAAAATACGAGCAGAAACCATCCGAGCTCTTGCAAATGATGGCTTGATGCCGATTGCTCTTCCCAGATAATGTAATGCATGATGCTGTTTTCCAATTTTGTCATATGCTATGGCCATCGCCAACATCGTGGTTTCTTCATCCGGGAATTTCGCGAGTGTTTTCTTACATGCATCGATGACTTTATTCCAGTTCTTCAATACTTGCCATGCAGTGATTTCCGTGGCATGATTCATGTACACATCAGGATAGCGCTCTTGCAATGCAAGCAGAATGGGAATGACTTTTTGTTCAATGTCCAAATCAGGCTTTGCACCCTTAAGCCAAACAATCGATGAGCAGTATACCGTCAATTCTTTGGGGAGAATTTCCATGTATTCAGGACCGAGTCCTTTGATTGCTTCTGACAATACAAGTTGGCTTTCATCATGCATTCCTTGCCACAATAGTGCATGACCAAGAATAATGCGCAATCGTGGATCGCGATGCTGAGAAAGATATTCTATGAAATAATCTCTTGCCGGAGGATCATCGATAAATGCCACATACCAAGCTTTGAGAATATCGGAATCGGTAATTTCAAGACCTTGAATCAGGGCCATTTCTCCCTTTTCTGCCGTGGATGCATTATCACGAAAATGTGTGAATGCAAGAGTGGCATAGGCATCTGGATATTCCTTTGGAGCCAATCCTAAAGCTCTTTCGAGAATTCTACGAGCTTCCGGAAGACGAGTGCGAGATTCCAATTCAGTGCCAATATGAATAAGCATTTCTGCATTGTCCCAGTTGGAATCGGCCTTACTCAATAAGTCTTGTATGGTCATGATCATTGAATCGAATTAAAAAATATATCCGAAGACTGCATCCAAAATGAGAATGGTTGCCGCAGAAATGGTAAATGCTTGAACGGTGGATCTACCAACGCCTTCTGCTCCGCCTTCTGTTCTGAAACCCACATGACATCCCACGAGTGAGGTGACACCGCCAAAGATCATGGATTTGAACAAACTCTGCACAACTTCTGTAATCTGAAAGAAGCGCTGAATGGAATCAAAGAAAATATCAAAGGAAAAATCAAATTTCAGTGAAGTGAGAAGATATGCACCGATGAGAGCCACTAGATTGGAAAATACAGCAAGTACGGGCATCATGGTTAGT
>JBIKKD010000013.1:0-13814 GCA_044360565.1 Kapaibacterium sp. (SeqCode) | reverse complement strand
CATATTCATGGTGATTTTCTCGGCAATAGGAGTCTCGTTCGCACAGAACAGATTCAATGCTTATACACCTGATGCTGAGAAATTCCCAAAGGTTCGCGCCTTTTATGAGGCTACGGACAATAACAATATTCCCTTAACAGGTATTACTTCCAGTGATTTCCGTGTCATTGAAAATGGTATCACCATTCCTGCATCTGATATCACTCAAAAATGCTCAACAATAGTTGATGGACCCGAATTGAGCGTTGTTTTGGTTATTGATAAAAGTGCATCAATGTCCGAACAAGTTGGATCAAGACCTGAAGAGACTCGTTTCCGATTTGTGAAACAAGCATCAAAACTCTTTGTGAGCCTTTTGAATTTTATTGGAAGAACCAAAGTTGCTATTGTTTCTTTTGACGGCCAGGCATATCTCGAGCATGATTGGTCAAACAATAGAAATTCGCTTTTAAAGGCCATTGATTCCATGATTCTTGGTTCTGCCACTTATTATGATCCCCCACTTTTGCATAAACAATGGGGTGCCACAACTCTGATCAAAGACAGATATGTTCGTGAGAATTTACCTGCAACGGTAAAGAAAGTCATCATCTTTTTGACAGATGGAGAGCCAAATCGTGCTCCCACTCGTGATACAATCAAAAAAGAATTACTTGATAATGGCATTGCATTTTATGCAATCACAGCCTTCACCGGTATGAACAAAGATCTAGCAAATTGGGCTGACATCACAGGTGGAGAACATTATGAGGCAAACTCGAAAGATGCTTATAACAAATTGCAAGAGATCTATGCCGAGATTGCAAAGAAATTACAAGCAAAAGAAGTATGCTATCTCGAATGGAATTCTCCAATGGGATGCAATGAAGAAAGCAGAACCAGGACAGTGTACATAACATTGCAGAAAAATATCAATATCATTGATACCTCTGTCTATCAAGCTCCTGCTTCCAGCGTCATGCAATTGGCTGTCAATCCACCCATTGTTTCATTTGGGAATCCTGCTGTTGGAGGATCCATAGATAAAACAGTCAATGTGGAAGCAAAAAATGGCAAGCTGATTGTCACTGCAGATCCTCCTGCACCTGCAGGAAATGCAAGCTTCACCGTTACGAGTTTCAATGGAAATGCATGGAATGGTTCTACTCCACAAGTAATTGATTCCGGAAAAACAGCGATTGTCGGAGTCCGATTCACTCAAGGAACCACACTGGATTTCAGACAAAGCGGTCTTAGAATCAAGGGTAATCCTTGCGACCCACCATTGATTCCTCTTGTAGGCGGAACAGCAGATATTCAACTTCTCGATCCAATCAATTCCGAAATTCGTTCAACTTGTAATGACTTGACAATTCTTTGGGCAGGAGTAGATTCTACACAAGAAGTCATCATTCAATATAGCGCCGATAATGGAGCGACTTGGAATCTCCTCACCGACAAGGCGAAGGGCCTCAAGTATATTTGGTCTTCAGATGAATTGAAAAAACTCAGCACAAAAGGACAGTATAAAATCCGCGTTGGTCTTCCTCCTTCCAAGACATTTGTCTGGGCAAAGAATATCGGTGGAACATTGACTGATTCAAGCGTAAGCCTTGCATTGTCCCCTGATGGTCAAAATTCATATGTAGCAGGAAACTTTGAAGGCAATGCTTCTTTTGATGGCAAACCTATGGTAAGTACATCAGGAAGTAGAGATGGATTTTTTGCCAAACTGGATGTCGGTGGAAATGTTGAATTCGTGAAAAATATTGGTGGCCCCGGTGCTGATGCAGTAACAGGAATTGCTGCCGGTGACAATAATGCCGCATATGTGACAGGACACTTTATCGGTGAATCCACATTTGGCTTTGTGACTAAAAAATCTTCAAGCTTGACAGGCAGAAATTTCTTCATGGCTCGTATTGAGCCTGATGGAGGAACAGTCATCGTTCAAACACTTGGTGCAACTGCAACCAATCCAACTGCAGAAGCATATGGTGAACGCATAGCATGGGAACCATTCGAAAAACGCATATATGTTGAAGGCATGTATAAAGGCGTGCTTACAGCAAACATGCGTGATGGCACCAAAGCAACAATCACGAATCGCAATCAGCCCATTGTATGGAAACCATTCACTGCAGTGTTCGATCCAGCAGGAAATTGGCTTGATCTTCAGCCGACAAGAACTCAGGGCAAGCCATATACAACTCTCAATGCAACTGACAAAGATGGCTGTTTGTATGAGACAGGTACTTTTACAGGCTCAATGACCAAAGATCCAGGTAATAAGACTATTACATCGGCCGGACAAACTGATGGTTTTGTCACAAAATTCTGTGGCACTCCTTCAAGTCAGTCTTCAAGTTTATTGGCATTCCCACTTGCAAAAGCAAGATTGTACAGCATCGATTCAAATATTCGATTTAATGTTGGTGTGACTGCAGTGGGGACTCCCAAAGACAAAGTATTAAGTACCGGCATTTGTAATGATGGGAATCTTGATACATTCATCGATAGTGTAAGTGTTTCAGATCCTCAATTCAGTCTAAAGTCTGTATTGAATGGTCGTCTCTTCCCTTCTGTGAATTGCGACACAGTACCTATTGAGATATTGTTCACTCCAACTGCTCCCGGTGAGCATTGTGCCACACTCACATTCTATGCAACTTGTTCCCCGATCGTGAAAATGACGATTTGCGGTGAAGCAGTTGAACCATGTGATTATGTCCATGTCGAAGACACAATCTTTGCAAATACATTGGTCGGTAGTAATAGAAGCATCACAATTACGAAGGCATTGGAAAATAAGAGCAATATCTTGATCAATGGTAAGATGTCTATCGGTGGAGCAAATCCAAGTGATTTCTCAATCAAAGGTTATCGAATGATTGACAGAAACGGCAATCCTTCAGTTGGTGATCCTTCAAATACATTCACAATAAAGCCCGGCGGACATTTGGAGATTACAACCGAGTTCAAACCAACAGCAGTTGGAAAAAGACTTGCTTTCATCGATCTTGGTCTTGATACTGTCTGTGTTGATGCAAAGGTACAACTCACAGGTGAAGGTGAAGCTCAACTCACAGCTTCAGCTACTGACGCGATTTGGAATTGCGTTCCTGTTGGCAGCAAAGATCAAAAGAATGTCGTGATCACAAATAATGGTAATAGCGAACTATCTGTTAAGACCATTGGACTTTTACAAAATAATGGCACATTCAGAATATTGAATATTCCAACATTACCTGTAAATCTTAAAAAAGATGAAACTATCAATCTCACTGTAGAATTTGCTCCTACAACAAATACAAATGGTTTGTGGGATTCCGTACTTGTAACAGCAGTATCGGCAATTGATGCAAATATCAAGGCTCCTGATTTTGGTGCTAGAGTTCAAGGCAACGGTTGTATAGGTGCTCCTGAATATTCAAAGAACTGTTTTGATTCCACACGCATCGGTAGCAAATCTGCTCCAAAAACGAATGCATTGGTGATCAAGAATATGGGTCAAGGTCCATTGAAAGTACTTTCAATCAAGCCAATCCCACCAATTGAATTTGAAGCATTCAGCCCTGCAGGACCTTTTGATATTCCTTTGAGTGGCTCACAAGATATTTCTGTTATCTTCATTCCACAGAAAAAGGGCTTGCGTAGTGGTTTCGTTGAAATCGTGACTGATGCTCGCAATGTTCCTGATACTGTTGAAATATGCGGAACAGGATTCCTACCTGATACCGTGATCAATCTTGGCAGGTTCAATGCTTGTGAAAATCCAATCATCACACTTCCTTATCCGAATGTGAGCAGCTATGATGTTCAAACAACGAACTCTGCATCAGGTGATACAGATCAATTCAGCATTAGTCCTTTGGGTAATTTCAAAATTCCCGCGAATACAAATCATAATTACTTGATTGTTTTTACACCAAATGCAGCAGGCAATTATTCTGTGACAGCGCAACTTGGTGAACGCAATGTGACCGTAAATGCAGAGGCAATTACATTGCCCGTCACTATAACTTCATCAATCAATCCCGGCGAAGTAACGCCCGGTCAAAAAGTTGCTTTCAAAGTAAATGCAGATATTCAGGGCAATGTTGGGTCAGCACAAATCAATGCGATGGATATCCTAGTAAACTATGATTTTAATGATCTTGATTTTACCGGTACAGTTCGCTCTTTGAATGGCTGGACATGGACACCGACTTTGAACGGTAATGTGTTGACCGTTTCTGGTACAGGTAATCCTGGTCTCTCAGGCAAAAAGGATTTGTTTGAAGCGGACTTCAATGCATACTTGGGTGATTCAACAGCATTTAAAGTATTTGTTGAAGCAAAAACCAATGATGTATTTTCAAAGTGCTTGGTCATTGGTAATGATACCTCCACATTGAAACTCTCTCCAATTTGTTTTTCAAATGGTAGATTCATCAGAGGTTCCGGTTTAGGTTATGCATTGTCTGTTTCAGGTCAATCCCCTGCATCAGACATCGCAATGATTGACTACTCAATCGGTATCTCATCAAATACCATCATTGAATTGTATAATTCAATGGGCCAAAAAGTTCATACATTGCTTGAAGGACATGTGAAAGAAGGAGCATATCAACTCAGTATTGATGCCCATCAATTACCTACCGGTATGTACACATGTATCTTGAAATCCGGTCCATATGCAAATCAAGTACAACTCATCATTGCCAAGTAAATCAGCCACGCATAAAAAAGCCCGCTTCATAATTTGAAGCGGGCTTTTTTTTTCATCATTTCTTATCAGGTATTTCCTTATATGTAATCCGGTGATGTCGCATTCCCAGAAGATTCTTGATAAAGGATTCCTTAATCTCATTGATCTCGGCAATAGTAAGCGGACATTCATCCAATTGTCCATCAAGCATTCTATCATTGATAATACCCTGAAGAATTACCTCAATATCTTCTTTGGTTTCTGCATTATTCAATCGAACGACAGCTTCTGCCGCATCCGCTAGCATGAGAATTCCTGTCTCTTTAGTATTTGGCTTGGGTCCCGTATATCGATAATCCTCTTCTTTAACGATAGTTGGTCCATCACCGTTCTGGGATAATTCAATTGCTTTGGCATAAAAATGTTTGACAAGCATTGTGCCATGATGCATTGGAATGAAATCTATAATTCTCTGAGGAAGCTTATACTCTCTTGCAAGTTCGATACCATCATGAACATGTTCCTTGATGATAGATGCGCTTTTCTTTGGAGGAAGATGATTATGTTTATTATCAATATTTATTTGATTCTCAACATAATATTCAGCCTTTGGTATCTTCCCAATATCATGATATAATGATCCTACTTTTGCAAGCAAAGCATTTGCATGAATGGCATGAGCAGCGCTCTCGGCAAGTCTTGCAATAGTCATGGTATGCTGAAAAGTGCCAGGTGCTTTTTCATTCATTTCCATCAATAGTGGATGTTCCAAGGAATCATATTCATCGATTTTCAAGTCGGTGGTGACGGGAAATACTCTTTCAATCAAATACAGCACGCCGAATGTGAAAATAGGCGAAAACACAGCATTGATTCCGGCAACAATCAATTGTGGATACATTTCATTCCAACTCAATGATCTTTCTGCACCAATCGATGCAATGCTTACGGACATTCCAATAAAAACATAAGTGATTGATGCAAAAAGTTGCGTTCTCGCCTGAATGTCTCTGACACTATACGCTGCTACCATACCACCGATCATCATTGCAAGTCCAACAGAATAATCGCTTCCTCTTACTCCTGCTATCAGTAAGGACATTACAACTGTACTATAGAATGCAGTTCTTGAATCAAAGAGAATCGCAATCAACATTGAAAGAGCAGGTACTATCACTGCATATTCCAATGGATAAGAACTATTCATGAATACTGTTATCCAAGAAAATATGGGAGCAATGAGCACTATTCCCAATAAACCATACAATTGCTGATGATGTGCAAAAATGACCGGCCTAATGAAAAATAAGTATAGTATCATCATGGAAAAGATGAGAAAAGAATGCCCTATGCTTCCTAATAGAATACTCCAAGAATATGTCGAAGTATCTGAATTACCTCTATTGCTAACATAAGATTGCACTTTCAAAGCGGATAATCGATCAAATCTTTCACCTTTTCTGATGAGAACTTCACCCGCTCTAACAATTCCGAGAGTGCGAGGTATCGAAGCCAATCTATTTGACTTTGTTTCCTGAGTCAATGATTTTGACATTTCATACTTGGGCTTTAATATTTCAATCAAAGTTGACACCACTTTTTCAACCTCTTGCATTTGCAACTTGTCGGCAAACAATTCAGAGAGTTGACCCCGCATGAGAGTTGTATCCGAAAATGCGGATTTCAACATGGGCATGTCAATCCCTTTACTTTTACGAATGAATACAGTGTCGGAAAGAGTAGATATAGGAACGGAAACAAGGGGCTTTCTTTCATAGTATGAACTAATGAGTTCCACTCTGTATTTCTGTACTATTTGACCAATCATTGCCCTTTTTTGCTGAGGAAACTCGAGAATGTTTTTTGTGACTATTTCATTGAGTATTCCAGATTCCTGCAATTTACCTTCGCACATTTGAAGCAAGGCCGATAGCTTGGCTTCGGCTTCTGATACTGCATTCTCTATGTTCAAACATATGATGGGCGTAGATTTCAATACTTTTTCCTTTTCAAGTTCAATCTCAGACTCGGGTCTAATGATCGCAAAAGGGAATTCAGCCTTGATTGTTTCATTCATCCAAAGAACACCAATATTCACTTGCCTTACATCTTCCCCATTTTCATTGATTGCTCTTTGATTCGGAAACATCAATCCGGTGAGGATAATAATGATAATCATGAATGCTATTCGAAAACCACGATTTGAGAACAGAGATTTCTCAATCACAGATTCTTGATGCTCAGCGCTCTTTAACTGTTCAAATAGTGTTTTTTGCTTTGCCATAGAATTACTCAATTAGTCTAAATCCGGACAATATCTCATACCGATATGCCAAGAATATCCTAAATACATGTGATAGAACATATTTGCTTGTACAAAAATATCATCTAGCAACATACTCAAACCAATTGTCACGGAAGAATGTGGTAAAGATAAACCTAAATGCGAACGAATATTGTGAGTAAAATTCCACGAAATACTAGGTTTGAGACCCGAAGAATATTCTGTCATTAGCATATCCACATCTATTGCCATGCCTTCAAATGGCATATATCCGAAGCCAATCGACAAAAGCGGCTCCGTGAAACTTGCACTAAATTCTGACATTGGCCTTGCTATTGGATATTGAAACAATATTCCGACTCCAACTTTATCATCCATCTTCATTATTGCGCCAATACCCATATTCAATTCAGTGCAATTCAATATGCCATCATCAAAAGACACAAATTCAGATTGTAGTCCCAATCCCGTAATAATTGACATATCATGAGGGTTCCATGCAGTTGACAAATCACATTGCATCACTGAAAAATGATCAATCTTCATGAATTCCGTCTTACAATGCAATCCTATTGATTGTTCCAAACGCATATCACCGCAAATGGCTAGTCTAGATAGTTCTTCAATTCCAAATGGTATCGGTAATATTGAAATTCCAAAATGGGTACATGAATCCATCATTGAAAGTGAAGGATGCACGCTTCCACAATGGAGTGGCGAAGTCATCCCGATGATATTTCCATGGATTTCAGAAATTCTTGATTGTGCTTGCAGAGGATTTACCACAAAATAGTTGCCGATGGCTCCCAAGCATAGTATTTTCGCAATAGAAAACATATTCCCCCAAATCAAGGTGATTCCATGCGAACTTTCATATTTTCCATCATATTTTTTGCACTGAATATCTTCCCGATGCTTCATGCACAGGAAATTGAATTGCAAGTGAATGTGGATTTGAAGAATATTTCATTTGATAATCGAATTGATATTCAGAATCTTCGACAAGACATCATTAATTATATCAATACTCAAAGATATTCTGAATCTGATTGGGAAAAACCAAAAGTGCCTGTCGATATTGGAATCACAATCACTTCGCGGGGTCCAAACAATACATATAGCGGGATACTCACAGTGATGTCATATACCGTTCTTGAGGATGGCTCAAAATCCATACTTATGAGAGCGATGGACAAACAATGGACATTTGAATATGCCCCGGGCAATATGATGTCATATCAAGCCAATCGATTCAATGCATTATCATCACCGATTGATTTCTATATGTTGATGTCCATCGGCATGTTTATGGACACATTTGCAGAACTTGACGGCACACCATTTTATGAAAAAGCAAAAGTGATTTGTCGAGCAGGTGCCGGAGCAAATGTAACAGGTTACCCCACTACTCCTGATCCATCTGTTCCATCCAAACTTGGACTTGCGACAGAGGCATCCGATTTATTGTATGAAGAATTCAGAAGACTCATCTTTTCATATCATTTTGATGGCTTGGAAGCTGTGAATAAAGACAAGTCGCAAGGATTACCCTTATTTGCCACAATCATCGAGCAAATGGCGCAATTCAAAAAATCCAAAGTGACCATGCGTAGTCAATTCATGGAAGCTTTTTTCAATTCCAAATTCCAAGAATTGGCAGATCTCTTCAAAGGATATTCAGATGCAGGAGTATTCACTAATCTATCACAATTGGATCCTGCTAATTCCAGCGTATATCAAGCCGCACAGGAGAATCGATGAGTTCCATCACATTTGATTTGCGCAGTGATACTGTCACAAAACCAACCATCGAAATGCGCAAAGCGATGGCTGAAGCAGAAGTTGGAGATGATGTCTATGCGGAAGATCCAACGGTAAATAGATTGCAATCAATGATTGCAGAGCTTTTTGGCAAAGAATCCGCATTGTTTGTTCCAACCGGTGTGATGGGAAATCAGATTGCCATAGCCATTCACACAAAAAGAAGTGACGAAATCATTGTTGAATCGGAATCTCATATTTTTCATTATGAGACAGCAGCTCCGGCAATCATTGCCGGTGTGCAGATGTATTGCATTCCAACTGTAAAAGGAGAATTAGCAAGTTCATCAATCAGTGAAGCGATTCGACCCGGTGATTATTATTTCCCCAAAACTTCTTTGATATGCATCGAACAAACGCATAATCGACATGGTGGAACAGTCCTTTCACTTTCATCAATCGGAGAAGTTTCCGGTTTCGCTCAAAGCAAAAACATACCTCTTCATTGTGATGGAGCGCGCATTTGGAATGCATGCGCTGAGACTGGAACTGCACCTCATGAATATGCTCATTACTTGGATACGCTCTCCGTTTGTCTGTCAAAAGGACTTGGCGCACCGGCAGGTTCAGTGTTCATTGGAACAAAAGATCAAGTGGAATATGCCAGACATTGGAGAAAATTGCTTGGCGGTGGAATGAGACAATCCGGAATATTGGCTGCGGCCGGTATTCATGCTTTGCAGTTTCATAGAGAGGATTTGAGGGATGATCATGAAAAAGCAAGAATATTTGCTGAGCAGATTTTCTCGCAAACCTCATGTACATTGGCCAATTCAGGTGGTACAGTTGATACAAATATTCTCATCATAGATTGTGGATTCGATACCGATCCGCAAGCATTGAGAAATGAATGTTCCAAAAGAGGCTTGGAGATTTCATCCGGCAGAGGACAATGTCTTCGCGCTGTGTTTCATAGAGACATTACCATGCAAGAAGTTAAAGAAGCGGCAATGATTTTCATTCAAAGCTTTGATAGCATCATGAAGGAAAACCAATGAAATCTCAAGACAAACACATTGAGAACATAGACTTCACAGCATTTCATCATATAATGTCAGGAAGAGTGAAGACATTTGAAGTGGATAGACAAAATATCGTCCACAATATCATTTATCTCTATTGGCTTGAAGATGCGAGGGTTGAATATTTCAGAGCTTTGGGATTGGAGATGAATGAGCGCACATTCATAGATTCACATCGTTTTGTGATTGCCAAGACAGAGATCAATTATTTGGCTCCTGCACTCTTTGACAAACAATATGAAGTATTGACAAGAATCTCACATCTCGGCACATCTTCATTCATATTTGATCAATTGATCATTTCAATTCCGGAAAGAATAATATTAATAACGGCACAATCGGTATTAGTTCAGTTGAATCCAACTACAAATGAGAGCATGCCGATTGACGATGAATATCGTACACTCGTTGGGGTTTTTGAACAAAGAGATTTTCAAAAAGGTTAATTGAATGCAGCTTTTCAGGACATTTCTCATTTCGGTATTTCTTGTGATTGCAATATCGACTTCATCATATTCACAAGATGATAAACCTACTTGGTTCATAGGTCCTTATGGTGCAATCATGCAAAGCATGCATTCCACAGGATTCAAGGATCTTCCGGGATATCCTTCATGCTGTTTTTCTGAAAGATCAGGTACAGGCATTGGATATGACATCGGAATGCTGCTTCGTTTTCCCATCAATGAAAAAATGAGTTTTCGATTATTTGGAGGAATTAATAGTCCGGGAGCAACAATATCAAGCGATGAAAAGATCGGTAATCAATTCATACGCAATCCACAATTCCCTTTTGATACAATTGCCCGGGATATCAAGGTTCGACACTCTATTGAATCCATGATCACTCAGATATCAGCAAGACCAATGATATCATATGCCTTACCTTTTGGCGGAGATATTTCTGCCGGATTCGGATTGAATTATGTGTTGAGTCAATCATTCAATCAAAAAGAAACATTGATTTCACCAGATAATGCTGCATTCTTGGATGGAAGAGGGACTCGCAATGACACTTCGGGAACAACACCTGATCTTTCCACTTTTCAAACCACGCTTTCATTGGCATATTCATATGATTTACCAATTTCAAACACTTCACTTCTTGTTCCATTCATAGAGTATCATTATCCACTCCAATCTCTGACTTCATATGATTGGAATATCAGCAGGATTCAACTTGGTTTGGCACTGCAATTCGGAATTGTTCCAAGCAAAGCCCCAAAAGTCATTACGGATACAGTGTATAGAAGAGATACAATCATCAGAGTTTCGCCTATTGCAGTCAATACACCAACCATATTGAATGAAAGTCAAAAGGGATTTATCAAAGGTAAAGTAGACAATGATATTCGCATTGATACAATCATGATCAGCGAAACATATGTTACAACATTGTTCACACCTCCCGGATACAAAGGAAATCTCGTGGTATTTGGTCTCGATGAAAAAGGTAAACAAACCTCAAAGCCAACGATAAGAATTGAAGAATGGGAACAAATTGAGACATTCCCTTTGCTACCATACATATATTTTGAGGAAGGTTCATCTGACCTTGGTGGAACCAAGCAAAGACTTTTGTTACCCTCTCAAGCAGGATTATTCAATGAAGATTCATTGCCATCTTCAACACTTGACATGTATCGAGACATATTGAATATCATTGGAAGTAGGGCAAAAGCATCTTCTGCATCATTTGATATATCGGGATTCACCAATACAGTAATCGAGGATGATGTCCCCGGGATCACACTCCAAAGAGCCAAAAACATACAGTCCTATATGCAATCCATCTGGGGCATTAGTTCTAATAAGATGTCCATTAATTCCGGGAAATTACCTCGTACACCAACAAATCCCTCGACACCTGATGGTAAGCAAGAAAATGCGAGAGCTGAGATCTCATCGAAGGATCTCAATTTATTGAGTCCATTGAAGAAAAGAACTATCACCCGCACGATGAATCCCCCAATTTTGGCCATTCAACCTCAGATTCAAGCAGGTGAGGCAATAAAGTCATGGGAAATCATCATTGAGGATGGAGATCAAATAGTGCAAATTTTTAAAGGGAATGGCAGAATCCCCGATAGTACATTTACATGGATGATTTCCCCATCGAGTCAAATGTCGAATAAACCACTTGCTATCACACTAAAAGCCATAGACACGATTGGAATTAATCATTCCTGGAACTTAGATGTTCAAACAGAAAGAGTAACACTTCGTAATAAACAGGAATTACGTATCAATGATACATTGATCGAGCGATTTGCCTTGATTCTCTTTGATTTTGATAAATCAAGTCTTAGTTCCGCGAATCAAAATATTGCCAATACCATAAAGCAGTCCATAAAGTCAAATTCCACAATAACCATTACAGGATATACCGACAGAACAGGTGATTCCACCTATAATCAGGTTTTATCCGAAGAGCGCTGTAAACAAGTGAGTCAATATTTGGGTCTTTCCCCAGGAACATATTCCATCATACCTATGGGTGGAAAAGAGATTCCTTTTGAAAATGATACACCTCAAGGAAGGGCTTATTCGAGGACTGTCATGATCGAAGTCAAAACACCGGTTAAAGAAAGGAAATAATACATATTTCTCTACGGGATTTCATGCCAAATCTCTAACTTTGCCGATTAAAATTCTCAATGTTCCCGCTTTGGATCTTACCTCATGTCGTATGAAAAATTAAATACCCCTCAGCATGGTGATAAAATCACTGTTCAACCTGATGGATCACTCAATGTTCCCAATAATCCAATCATCCCATTTATAGAAGGTGATGGGACAGGACCGGATATTTGGGCAGCTTCTGTCAAAGTACTTGATGCCGCAGTTGAAAAAGCATATGGCGGTTCAAAAAAGATTGAGTGGTTTGAGGTATTTGCAGGCGAAAAGTCAAATGAAGTCTATGGACCAAATACATGGCTTCCTGAAGATACATTGAAAGCTCTTCGTGAATATGTTGTTGGAATCAAAGGTCCACTCACAACTCCCGTTGGCGGTGGAATTCGCTCCATCAATGTTGCTCTCCGTCAATTGATGGACTTATATGTATGCTTGAGACCGGTACGATATTTTCAAGGTGTGCCTTCTCCCGTGAAGCGTCCGGAACTAGTGGACATGATCATTTTCCGTGAGAATACGGAAGACATCTATGCCGGAATAGAATTCAAAGCAGGTGCAGAAGATACCGCTTCCCTGCTCTCATTTCTTGAAACTTCTTTCCCTGCTTTTCACAAAAAAATTCGTTTTGGATCTGAGTCACCTGAACTTGTGGGTCTTGGCATCAAGCCTGTATCAGCTCCGGGTTCCAAAAGACTCATTCGTGCCGCTTTGAAATATGCCATCAGTCAGAATCGCAAGAGCTTGACATTGGTTCATAAAGGCAATATCATGAAATTCACCGAAGGTGCTTTCAGGGATTGGGGTTATGAACTCGTGAAAGAGGAATTTTCTGATGTAGCAATTGGCTGGGATGATTGTGGTGGAAACCCGGGTGACAAATTATTGGTAAAAGATTCAATAGCCGATGCTTTTCTCCAACAGATTTTGACAAGACCTTCAGAGTATGATGTCATAGCCACTTTGAATCTCAATGGTGATTATATCAGTGATGCGCTTGCCGCTCAAGTTGGTGGAATCGGTATCGCACCAGGTGCAAATATTAACTATGATAATGGATATGCCATTTTCGAAGCAACACATGGTACCGCGCCAAAATATGCAGGACTCGACAAAGTAAATCCTGGTTCCGTGATTCTTTCCGGTGAAATGATGTTCCGTTATTTGGGTTGGAATGAGGCCGCTGATCTTATCATCAAAGGTATGGATGGCGCTATTTCAGCAAAAACCGTTACTTATGATTTCGCTCGTTTGATGGATGGAGCAACCGAAGTATCGTGTTCTGCATTCGGTGATGCCATCATTCAACACATGTAATTTTTCGCAATGAAGTCTTTGGGGAGACGCGATACAGCAATGCACTCGCGTCTCCTTTTCTTTTGTA
>JBIKKD010000127.1:0-4501 GCA_044360565.1 Kapaibacterium sp. (SeqCode) | reverse complement strand
ATATACCCATCATATCAGGATATCGAGGTGGTATCGCAATTCATGTATCGCTTGTGAAAAACAATCGCTTGATCACAAAGAGCATGTCAATCTCAGTGCCTTGGTCAAATAAACAGATTGCAGTCAAGACTAGAACTTTAAGAGACAAAACAGCTCCCGGAAAGAAGGAACAAATGACATTTTCCATTGAAGGAGCCAATAAACAGCATGAAGTTTTGGGTATAATCTATGATGCCTCGCTTGATGCATTGGCTCCAAGACAATTTATGGGTGTATATAATCTTTGGGAGCCACTATATTCTCAAGCACAACCGACAGGATTAACAATTAGTACAATGTTCTCTTCAGCATTATTCGGTGATCGCTGGAATGAAGCAGGCAATGGTTTTTCTGATATCCGAGAATTTGATGAGTTCAATTTGGATCTATTGCTTGGCGGAGTATTTGGTCGCACCGAAGTATTGTATTACTCCGATATGGTGATGGCCAAGACCATGATGGAGAGTCCGATGCAATCTCCAAACAGAATGCTGAAAGCTATGGGAAGCAATCCGATTCAAGATGAAGCTCATTCTTCCAAACAAATCACGCCTCGCATTGCAATGCAGGAAACAGCATTTTTTGCTTCAGCTTTACAATTCCACAATGGCAATGCAAGCATTGAAACCATAATGCCCGATGCTTTGACAAGATGGAATATCAGACTTTTTGCACATGGAAAAGACATGAGTTTTGGGTCTTTGGACACATCCATCATTTCACAAAAAGAATTCATGATTGCAAGTCATATTCCACGATTCGTGCGAAGTGGCGATACGATGAATCTTCGTTCCACACTCTATGTACTTGGCTCAGCATCAAGCCTCAAAGGCAAGGCAAAACTTTCTTATTTCATTGATGAAGATTCTCTTTCCATCAAAACCTTGATATCTGATTTCACGGCAAGTAAATCTTCTCCCGGACAAGTCATGTGGAATATTTCCATTCCAAATGGTCACACAATGACATTCACATTCTCCGGTGAATCTGATTCATTTGAAGATGCTGAGCGATATACCATTCCGATTCTTCCAAGTTCCCTTCCGATCACTGATAGATATGCATTGTGGCTCAATCCCGAGGTCAGTTCCAAGAAGTCCATTACCTTGGAAACTGCAAATGATATTCAATCACTCTCCATTCAAGTTTCTTCCAAACCTTATTGGTATGCGCTGGAAGCTCTACCGGATTTACTTCAAAAATCCTTTGGCTCGAGTTTGGATCAACTCAATCGCTTACTTGCTTCAATTTTTGCAGAAAAATATATTCTGAGTAATGATGCAATCAGCAAAGTCTTGCGCGATTCATTGATGAAAGGTAGAATTTCAGGAAATCTGACACAAGAGAAAGGTCTTTCAAGCAGCGATATCGGTCCTTGGGAATCAGATATGCTCTCGCAAGACAGACAGGCCAATAATATTTCCATCTATGCTGAACCCGATAAAATCAAGAGAATCGGTGAACAAGCTTTTGATGATTTGCAAAAAATGCAATCAACATCAGGTGGTTTCCCATGGTTTTCGGCAATGTCTGAAAGTCCATATATCACAAAGCAAATCTTGATCGGATTTGGAATCGCCGAATCAATATATTCAATCAGAAAAAGTAATCGTGATGCTCTCTTTTTGATTGATCGTACCATAGAATGGCTTGATGAAACATTCAGAAGAGATATAGAACAATCACTGAAAACGATGATCAAAAATGATACATTCAGACTTGCATTTTCCGATATCCATTACTGTTATGCCCGTTCTTTCTTTCTGAAATCTCATCCACTTCCAACAGATGAGAATATGTCCCTCATCTTCCAATCTCTTTGGAATGAACGCTTGAAACATGGATTGCAGGCAGAAGCAATGATAGCTTTGTTTTTCAATCGATTGGGGGAAAAAGAAAAAGCAAAAGCCATGCTTCGATCACTCAAAGAAAGATCAGTGCAAAATGAATACGGTTATCATTGGTCACTCAAATCCAATCTATGGACTGATGCCGATATTGAAACACATGCACTTATTCTACAGGCATTTGATGAAATAGACTCAGATAGTGACGTTCGTGCCGGAATTTTGACATATCTCTTGAAGCAAAAGCAGACAAGAAATTGGGGTACCCCATCAGCTACATTGTCAGCCACGATGAGCTTGCTAAACAATGCAGTTTCATGCTCGAATAATTCCATTACTCTCAGCATCGATGGCAATCAAGTCAAGAAAAATGCGACCGGATTTCCGGGAATAATGACACATACGATCAAAGATGCATCCATGGTCAAAAGCATAGAACTGACCACCGAAAAGAAATGTCCGGCCTGGGGCGGAGTATATAGACATCGCATCGTTCCATTAAAAGAAGAGTTTTCTGCCGCAGAAGGTGAATTCAGCGTATCAAGACAATTTCTGAGAAATATCCCCGGAAAAGGACTCATCCCTCTTAAAGAGGGCGAACAAATCACTTTAGGGGAGCGAATCATGATTCGCATCAAGATTTCAACCCCAAATACGATGAATTATGTGCAGGTGCAAGATCTCTTCCCTTCTTGCTTTGATATTATGGCTAATATATCCGAATATCGTCATTATCAGAATTTTTGGACATATATCATACCTCGAGATAAAACCATGAATTTCTTCATTGATTATCTCCCAAAGGGGATATCATTCATGGATTATGAAGTGAAAGTTGAAAAGACAGGAACATTTTCCAAAGGTATGATCAAAGCATATTCCATCTATGCTCCCGAATATGGCGCTATAAATGGCGGCGGAATGATTGTCTCCAGCCCATAGAATGCCCTGAAATGCTTCGGACAAGTCGCAAAAAATCGCCATTTTTGCAGTATGGATCAATCCGAGCAAACCATAGAATCCAAGCCGATTGTGGCCGATAAACCGAGTATTGCAACGCGCATTTCTCGTTTTGTCGGACAAATGATCTCCGGGCTTTTTCTCCTTCTCATTTTGGGAGTGCTTGGAGCATATGTATTTGTTCAGACAGATGTCTTTCGCGAATGGCTGAGACCCGTATTGATCGAACAGATCAATAAGCAAATCAAGGGGAAGATATATTTCTCAGATATGAGAATTGATATTTTTCGTGGAATTATCCTTCATGACATATCATTGATCGCCGCCGGTGACACCGTTTTACAGGCGGGTGATCTCTCGGTTTCCTATACTCTCGAGGCATTGCTTAATCGTTCAATCAGTGTGAGCACCCTATCACTCGATCACCCCAAAATCAAAATACTGCGGTCAAAAGATAGTACTTGGAATGTGGAGCATATCCTATTTCCAGTTCCTGAAGACCCCAGCAAACCTCCTTTCGATTGGCAGATTACACTTGAAAATCTTGAAATCTGCGGTGGTTCCATTCGGGTTTTTGACTCTTTGTCCAAAGAATCACCAAGAGTATTCAATGCAGGTGATTTGGCTTTGCAAGATGTAAACCTCATTCTATCAGGCAAAGCATATCCCGGCATTCATAGATATGACATTGACATTGCTTCCTTTTCCGGAAGAGATCTTAAAAGTGGCTTTACGCTGAATGATGCCTCGCTCAAAGCATTGCATCAACAGTCCGGAATCATCATTGATAGATTGAACATACTTACACCAAACACCAAGCTTCGTTTATCAGGCAGAGCCGATGGACTGGATGTATTTGATTCCCTGTTCACAGAAAAATTCCCAAAAACTCCCATATCAATCGCACTTGTTTCGGAACGATTTGATTCCGATGATTTACGAATATTCTTTCCTAATGTCGGAATATTCGGGGTTTATGACATAGATCTTGAGGCCGATGGAACATTTCGTGAGATCAATGTGGCCAATCTCGATATTGGCACAAGACAATCTCGCTTGAGAGTTTCAGGATTACTCAAAGATGTTGATGATGCAAAGAAATTCTTTTTCAATGCAGAGGCGATGGGACAAGCTAGCATTGATTATGATATGCTTTTAAAGCAAATCCCCGTTCTCGGATTGCCGCCATTGCCTTTCTTGGGAAATGTGACATTTGAATCTTTGATCGTGAAAGGAAAACCTTCCGATTCTTTGCATATACAACTTGATGCGAATACTAAATCCGGTGCATTGAATGGATTTGCAAATCTCACTTTTCGAAATCCGGAACTCGGTTATGAGAGTGATATGCAATTCACCAATCTCAATCCCGGCGCGATCATTCAAGATGAGAGTTTGAATGGCAATGTGAACATGCATTTGAACATTGCAGGAAAAGGAACGACTCTGCCCACACTTGATGCTGTAATTCGCATTGAAGCAGGACCATCTCGATTGGGTGAATATGCCATTTCGTCCTTGCTATTTGATGGCCATGCATCTGAAGCCGGATTACTGATGATTGATACGGCAAATATCATTCTCAAAGAAGCAGTTCGTGGAATGGATGAATTTGAAAATGAACTACGATCAGCATTCCGATTGTCCGGAATGAT
>JBIKKD010000012.1:0-13828 GCA_044360565.1 Kapaibacterium sp. (SeqCode) | reverse complement strand
ATCAATCGCTTCACACAACCGTGATCAGCAATGATGGGAAGCGTGTTGAAGTGCAGATTCGCACTCGCTCCATGCATGAAATTGCTGAAAAAGGTGTGGCAGCGCACTTTAATTATAAAGCTCAATCGCTTGGCAAAAAGATTTCATTCGGCGGTAAAGATCTCGAGGAATGGGCCAATTGGATGCGAGATGTTTTTGATAATGCAAGCGGTGGCGATGAAGCAGTACAACAATTGCTTGAAAGTTTTAAACTCAATCTATATCAGCAAGAAATTCAAGTATTTACGCCCAAAGGCGAATTGCGTGTACTTCCGGTGAATTCCACACCCGTGGATTTTGCATTCGATATCCATTCTGCAATCGGATTGCATTGCATTGGGGCAAAAGTGAATGGTCGCATTGTCTCGCTCGACTATAAACTGCAAAATGGCGAGCAAGTTGAGATCATCACTTCGAAGAATCAGACTCCCAATCGGGATTGGGAACGATTTGTCACAACGCATAAAGCAAAACAGGGAATCAAAAAATATCTTAATGAAGAAAAGCGCAAACTCACTACCGAAGGGAAGGAAATTTGGGAGAAAAAATCTAAGAAGGCAGGTCTTCACATCGATGAAGATCAATTGGAGAAGATCATTCTTTCACTTCGTTTCGAGCATCGAGGTGATTTCTATCATAAACTCGCAACCGGTGAAGCAAACCTAGATCTGACCTTGGCACTCATCAAAGAAAAAGTAAAGCCGGGTGCTCGCGAACAAGAGATACAACAAGCGGATTATTCCACTGATGAAGTATATAAGGCAGTAAGAGGTGATGCCTCAAATGGCGTCTTTATCATTGGTAGTCCTGAAACCTCCAAAGGCATTCTCTATGATTATGCAAAATGTTGCAATCCTCTTCCCGGAGATCATATCATTGGTCTTGTTTCAACCGGAACCGGCATTAGAGTGCATCGAAAAACATGCAGAAATATCATGGATTTGATTGAAAAGAGAGATGGTCGCATCATGTCTTTGCAATGGGCATCTGTCCAACAAGGTGAGTATATCGCGGCAATTTCATTGGAAGGCGAAGATCGAGCAGGTTTGCTGAATGAGATCACAAATGCAATCGTAGGATTTAACAATACAAATATTCGAAGCGTGAATATCAATGCAGCTGGAACGCATTTCAAAGGTTTGGTCACAGTCTTTGTAAAGAATACAGAGCATCTGCATCGCATTTTCGACCGATTGCGAAAAATCAAAGGTATTTCTTCCATAGAGCGTTTTGAAGGCTGATTCATATCTTTCGAGTGTTTTTCATAATTTAGCCCATTCTATTTTACTGATCTTATAAGGTGTCTCATGGCTATTCAAGGCGCATTCAATTTCAAAACATGGATTGATGAACATCGGCATTTACTCAAGCCACCGGTTGGAAATGCCACTGTGTATCAGGATACGGAATTCATCGTGATGGTTGTAGGCGGACCAAATTCCAGGAAGGATTATCACTACAATGAAGGTGAAGAATTCTTCTTTCAACTTGAGGGAGACATTACTGTCAAAATCATAGATGATGGAAATCAGAGAGACATTCACATCAAGGAAGGCGATATCTTCCTGCTCCCACCGAGAACGCCACATTCGCCACAGCGAGGTCCGAACACTGTTGGATTGGTCATGGAACGCAAGCGTAATGACAATGAATTGGACGGATTTATGTGGTTCTGTGAGTCATGCACTTCAAAGCTTTATGAGGAGTACATCCCCGTGAATGATATTGTGAAACAATTACCTCCGATTTTCGAAAGATTTTATGGTTCACTTGAACATCGCACCTGCAAGCAATGTGGTAATGTGATGGAACCGCCGCCAAAATTATCATGAAACATATCGCATTGGACTTCGGAAATTCGCGCGTAAAATGCTATGCGCAAGGCCCTCAATTATTGGGGGCTTTTGCATATTCAGCCTCGGAATGGGATTCAGAATTGTTGTCCACCATTATGAATCAAGTTCAAGAAGAGGACTGTTTGATTGGAATTTCATCAGTAAATCCCGCGATGGACCAACAATTCAATCAGGTTTTGGATGAAATTCCGAGCTTGAAGCATATTCGTACGAAATCATTGCTAATGCATTCCGGAATTATTGATTTTTCTGAAATCACCGGTATGGGTGAGGACAGAATGCATGGTCTATTTGGCGCTTTGACTGAATGCAATGCCCCGCTCATCACGATTGATTGCGGTACAGCAATTACATTCAATATTCTTGATGCGAAGAAGAATTGTCTAGGTGGCTCAATCATGCCAGGTCTTTCCACGATGTATGAAGCACTAGGAACAGTAACTGCGGGATTACCAAAATTGGCTCCAAATCCTACAGTTTCATCCTCCGGAACAAATACACATGATGCAATTCATGTAGGTATTTCATCTGCAATTTCCGGTGCCATACTTAAATATCTTGGTCAATTTCCGGATTTCTCCTTTTGTATATTTGGTGGGGATGCTGAAGCAATTTTGGAAATCATGGATGAGAATTCAAAAAAACGCCTACAACTCAAGCCTGATTCCATAGCCCAAGGAATCTTCAAAGCGCTTGATTTGTCAAAAGATTCAAATTGCTGAAAAGTTTTTCTTGTGTGAATACATAAAAACTCATACTTTCGCAGTTCTCATTACGAGAGAACAGTTCATCAATTCATCGACTGTACCAGTATGTTCGCAGTAGTAGAAATAGCAGCCCAGCAATTCACGGTAAGGCCAACCGATACATTGACAGTTCCACTGTTGGATGCGGAAGTCGGCACAAGTGTTGAATTCGGAAATATTCTTCTTGGTGGCGAAGAATCAAATGTAATGATTGGAGACCCTTATGTAAGTGGTTCCGTCAAAGCAACTGTCCTTGCACATGGCAAAGGCGACAAAATTCTTGTCTTCAAGAAAAAGCGTCGTAAGGGCTATCGCAAATTGAATGGACATCGTCAGCAATACACGCAAATTCAGATTAATGATATCAAGCTCGGATAAGGAGTTATAGAATGGCACACAAAAAAGGGGCCGGATCTACCAAGAACGGCCGTGACTCGAATTCCAAACGACGCGGTGTGAAGCGTTTCGGCGGTCAATTAGTAACTGCTGGAAGTATTCTCATCCGTCAATGCGGAACCCGTTTTCATCCGGGAAATAATGTAGGATTGGGTAGAGATTACACATTGTTCTCACTTGTGGACGGTGTGGTGAAATTTGAGCGTAAAGACAGTACACGCCTCAAAGTTTCCGTTTATCCAAGCGCAACCGCATAAGAAGTAAATTGATCTTCAAGCCCCAATGCATTTTAGCATCGGGGCTTTTTTTATTTGGACAAAAAGATGCTTTCAGTTCACATCATGAAATGCGGAGAAATATCGGGTGTATTGCCTGCATATGCTACCGCAGGTTCTGCCGGAATGGATATCACCGCTGCTCTTGCCGAGCCGATGATATTGGAGCCGGGTGCAATCGTCATGATTCCAACCGGAATTGCCATTGCTCTTCCACAAGGGTTTGAATGTCAAGTTCGATCACGAAGTGGTTTGGCTGCAAAGCACGGAATCTTTGCTTTAAATGCACCGGGCACGATTGATTCCGATTATCGCGGTGAAATCAAAGTGATTCTAGCCAATTCGGGCAAAGCATCATATGCGATTCAACCCGGTGAGAGAATAGCTCAACTTGTGATCGCACGATATGAAACCGTGCAATGGGAACTCGTGGATTCACTCGATGAAACTGAAAGAGGTATCGGTGGATTTGGCAGTACAGGAACTTTGTAATTTTTCTTTTTGTCATTTCACAAAATACTCTTACATTTGCAATCCTGTTGTTTATATCATTCTGTGCAAATAACACATGGCAAAGAAGCAGACATTCGGCGATAAAATGAGCAAAAAGGCTGCGGCCTCAAGCATCAATGTTCGCGTAATTAAACCTTATCACACAGATAAGGGAAATATGAAATACCTCGAGCGCTTCGTGAAGATCGGGGATTTATCAGAAGTTGATAAAATTGACATTAATAGATAATCACATGAAAAAGAATCTTCATCCCTATTATCATCAGGTCGAGATTGTCATGACAGACGGTACAGTCTATCATACTCGCTCCTGCTATAAAAGCGATCGCATGGTGCTTGAGATTGATTCCAAGAGCCATCCATTCTTCACAGGCAAGCAAATGCTTGTGGATACAGCCGGTCGTGTTGAGCGTTTCAACAAGCGCTTTGCAAAAACTAAATCAATGAAAACTCAACCTGCTAAGGAAGATTAATCATGAGACAACAACCATTGAATGCGGTCAACAATCCTTTTTTGGCCAATAACCGCAATAAAAGAACACCCAACAAGAAGAAAGTCAATCCAATGGGTCAAAGCCGTGTGATTGATTATCTAGAGCCGAAGGCATTGCAAAGATTTATCAATGATCAAGGCAAGATTCTTCCTCGTCGTATCACAGGTGTTACAGCTATTCAACAGCGTCAGATTGCTCTTGCAGTCAAATATGCTCGTCATTTGGCATTGATGCCATTTGTGAGCCAAGATGTTCGCTAAGAAAGAGCGTAAAAATTTATTGAAGGACATGATTAATTCATGTCCTTTTTTTATTTTGACCCTCCCTAATCTATCGGGAACAGAATGTAATTATGTCTGAATTCGAAAAAGAACATATTCCTCAAGCAGAAATCACTGCATCAAGTAGAAGTCAATACTTTGAGTTGAGTAAGCATACATCTCTTCAATATGTGATGTATACTATTTTGACCATTGCAATTGTAGCATTCCTGCATATCATGATTGCTATGCCTTTGATGGATATGTTTTTTACAAAATTCATGCATGCAGATGTTGCTTCTAGTGGAGAGATACTGGAATATCGAATCGCTGAGGGCGCACCAAAAGATGAGGTTGTAACGAATCTCTTTACGAATTGGGGTATCATTGAGCGCATGGCCGGTGCGGAAAATGAGATGGGCAGAAGGCGAATGGCCCGTTATCTATTCAATCCCACTCTTGCTCTATTGCCATTGGTTTTATTCATTGGATTTGGTCTCAGTACTTATTTCGCTGCATTTCTACCCAAGAGTATAGGATTGCTAAGGCAAAAGATACAACGCGAAATCATGAATATGCTTGATACGATTTCCATCTCATTGTACGGCGAGCATACAGATGAAGAAATCATGCACTTACGAAATAGAGTTATGGAAGCCGATATTAGGGATCTGCATGATCTTGCAAAAGAGTATAAAATTACTGTTGATGAAGTGAAAAACTTGCAAGGAGTCTTGCTTTGGCAAGAAGCGACTAGTCCTTTTGAAATATTCATGCGAACACAAGTTGCATTGCAATTTTATATGCGATCCTATTTTTCCATACAATATGCCAATGCAATATTGGGAATGGTATATATGGGAGCCGCGGTGCTGATCATCATCATCGGTATTCGTGGCTTGAAATTCATTCCTTCAAGTGAACCTTCAATTATTTTGTTTGCACTAAGCCTTGAATTCATTTTGTTGATAGTGTATGCTGTGATGCTCATTTTCTCACCAAAAGAAGATGATAGAGAGCAATCGCATTCCTCAAATGATGGAGCAGGCATTTTCTCCATATTAGGAGGGAATACTCAGGATACAGGAGCCAGAAATGCTGAAGTGGAATCACTGTTAAAGATTTTCATGACACAGCCACCTGATTCTAAGAAGAAGTAAACCGTCCACAAGACGGTTTTTTTATTGGAACCATGATTACCCGATATTAGTTATCGGTTTATCACTTACAAGGAACATTTAATCATGCAACAACTCATGAAATTCCCGGCCTTATTTGCAATAATTGGATATATGCTCATGACAACAATCGGATGTACTGCACAAGATCGTACTGTTCCAACAGGAACTGTTCATCAATTCAAAGTAAAGACCATTGATGGAACCGAAAAATCATTGTCGGATTATAAAGGTCGCGTACTCCTAATTGTGAATGTAGCATCAAGATGTGGTTATACAAGTCAATATGCAGATCTTGAAGCACTGAATAAATCACATGCATCGAAAGGACTCAGCATTCTCGGATTTCCTGCAAATAATTTTGGTGGACAAGAGCCCGGAACGAATGCAGAAATCAAAGACTTCTGTTCCACAAAATTCAATGTTACTTTCGACATGTTTGAAAAAATATCCGTGAAAGGTGGAGACAAGCATCCACTCTATGCATATCTCACTTCAGGTGGTGGCAATGGTGATTTGTCCGGAGAAGTTGGCTGGAATTTTGAGAAATTTCTTGTTGATAAAAATGGAAGAATCGTCAAGCGCTTCAAATCAGGTGTTGATCCACTTTCCGAAGAATTGATCCAAGCAATCGAGCAAGAAGAAGCCAAGTAAATGTATATCCATCCAATCAGATAATGCCTTGTATATCAAGGCATTTTTTTTGAATGAAGATGCTAGATGAATTATATCTTTGCACATTCATTTTTTAAAAAGTATCATATCGTCATCAGAGATATTCATGATAGAATCAAAGATTGTAGATGAAATACTGTATTTAGAACAGTTACCAATCGAAGGGAAAAATATTCAGTTGATCTTGGAAAAATCACAATCACTTCTTGGATTTGTGGATGCTGGTATTAATCCCTCATTATATGCTTCATTGCAATTGATCATTGCCAAGGCACAATATGTATCAGGGAACATAGAAGAATCAATAAGTATACTTGAATCAATTCTTCGCAATAGAATGATTATAGAAAAAGTCATTCTTGGGAAAGTGCTTCTTAGTTTAGGAACTATCTATCAACATAGTACACAATTTGCTGAGTCCATTGATTCTTACTTGCAAGCAATAGAGATTTTTGAGTCATCTCAATACTCAAAGGGACTTGCTTCTGCGTATACCAATGTTGGAATCACATACAGATTATTAGCAGATTATGGTAAGTCGCTTGAGTTCATGGACAAAGGTCGACGACTCTTTGAAGAATTTGGTGATGAATTAGGTGTTGCAGCAAATACAGGAAATATTGGGAATGTATACTTTGGATTGAATCAATACGCGAAAGCCCTAGAATATCAGAGACAAGCTCTCAGTATCCATGAAAAATTACATAATCTGAAGGGTATTGCAAATAACTGCTTGACAATCGGTGGGGTTCATTTATTATCAAAAGAATATGACCTCGCAGATGTATTTCTACAAAGAGCAAAAGAAATCTGCGTTATTCTTAAAGACAAAACCGGCATAATGCATGCGCAAAGTAATATTGGAATATTACTCGAGTTTCAAGAAAAGTTTGAAGATGCTTATGCATTACATAATGAGGTATTAGAGTATTCAATTGAAAAGGGAGATAAAACGGGAATTGCAACTCAATATGTCAATATTGGAAATCTCTATGCAAACCCTGCAAATCCTCTGAGGGACCTATCAATGGCTGAACGTTATTTCCAAAAAGCTATGCAGATCCATACTAAGTTGAATCTAAAATCAGAAGAATGCTCGCTTCATAAACAAATGAGTGAATTGTATGAGCAAATGAATGAATGGGAGAAATCTCTCATTCATCTGAAGCAATATCTAGAAATAAATCAAGAATTGATTTCAGAAGATGCTCAAAACAAAGCCGATTTATTAGACCAGCGAAGAAGGCTTGATGTCATTGAGAGGGATAGGTTATTGCAAGTTGCAAGATTTCAAGAGCAAGAGAAAATATTACACAATATTCTCCCTAACACTATAGCTGATAGAATATTGGATGGCGAAAAGAACATTGTTGATCATGCTGATGACATTAGTATCTTCTTTTGTGATATCGCAGATTTCACAGCAATGACATCCGATATGAAACCCAAAGAACTCATTAAAGATTTGAATACACTCTTTACTGAGTTCGACAAAATTGCAAGGAAACATAAAGTCGAAAAGATAAAAACCATCGGTGATTCATATATGGCAGTCTGTGGAGTGCCGGAAAGTACAGAGAATCACGCTTCACGTTTGGCAGAATTTGCACTTGAGGTATTAACAGTATCACATCATTTCAGAATAGGTGCATTCCCTGTGCAATTACGCATTGGGCTCCACGCCGGAGAAGCAATTGCTGGAGTCATAGGTGAAGACAAATACAGCTATGACTTATGGGGAGACACCGTTAATATAGCAAGTAGAATGGAGCATACAGGAGAGAAAGGAAAAATCCAAGTGTCTGAGTATTTTAAAAAGTTACTTGATGAATATTCACAATTTGATTTTGTTTCTCGTGGAGAAACAGAGATCAAAGGAAAAGGATTGATGAAAACATATTTCTTACATCAATCAAATAATTCTTGATTGTTTCTAGATTCTTTTCCAAAATGCTTATAACACAAAGCCGTTGCCTCACGACCTCTTTGCGTTCTCTGAAGAAATCCTTGTTGAATCAAAAAAGGTTCATAGACCTCTTCCAAAGTTCCGGCTTCTTCACCAACTGCAACCGCCAAAGTACCCACGCCTACAGGGCCTCCATTGAATTTGTCAATGATGGCAAGTAGAATGCGCTTATCCATTTCATCAAGTCCATACTCATCTACTTCCAATGCGGAAAGTGCGATATGAGCAATCTCTTTTGTGATTATTCCTTTACCTTTTATTTCCGCAAAATCTCTGGTCCTTCTCAGTAATCTATTTGCAATTCTTGGGGTCCCTCTGGATCTTCTGGAGATTTCCTGAGCACCATCTTCATCGATTGGGACATTTAAGATATTCGCAGATCGAACAATCACATGATAGAGATCCTGATGTGAATAATAATCCAATCTACTTACAACGCCGAAGCGTGAACGAAGGGGAGCGGTGAGTAATCCCGCACGCGTTGTTGCCCCAACCAAGGTGAATCGCGGGATGGTGATTTGCACTGAGCGTGCTGCCGGACCCGATTCAATCATGATGTCCAACACATAATCTTCCATCGCTGAATACAGATATTCTTCAATCACGGGAGATAATCTGTGTATTTCATCAATGAACAGAATATCGCCCTCTTTCAGATTTGTGAGAAGACCGGCAAGATCACCTGGCTTTTCCAATACAGGACCAGATGTTGTTTTGATCTCAGCCCGCATTTCATGTGCGATGATATGGCTGAGCGTGGTTTTTCCCAAACCCGGAGGACCAGTCAACAATACATGGTCCAATGCCTCGCCTCGATTTCTAGCAGCAGCAATGAATACCTTCAGATTATCAACGATTTTTGCTTGACCCGTGAAGTCATCAAAAGAAGATGGGCGTAATGTAATGTCTGTCTCATCTTCATGTGAGCGTTGATTGCTGACGATGTCTGATTGCCTTTCTATATGTTTTGCCATGACGAGTAGATTAATTATTTGTCAGAATGACTCTTGTCCTTTGCTTTCACTCATCGGATTGGTAATTTCCAATCAAATCGAGCATTGAGAGTGCAAAATATAACTTCACAGTGCCATCCTAAAGTTTTTTTGTTTTGGTGTGTCCGCAATGTCTTTTCTTCGAGTATCTCGGCTTGTCACCATTGAACGACATATCGCTGAAGAACAAGAATTTCACCCTTCTGCAACAGGGGAATATTCCAGATTATTACGAGATTTGACTCTCGCCTTGCGCATCATTGCTCGTGATGTTCGAAGAGCCGGATTGAATGATGTACTTGGCATCACAGACTCCATGAATGTGCATGGTGAAACAGTCAAGAAACTCGATGAATTCGCGAATGAAGTCATCTTTCGCGCCATGGATCATGGTGGACATCTCTGCGTGATGGCTTCGGAAGAATCTGAAGGTATCATCAAAATCCCTGATGAATATGCAAAAGGGAAATATGTCTTACTTTTTGATCCTTTGGATGGTTCTTCAAACATCGATGTAAACACAACCATTGGTACTATCTTCTCGATTTATCGCCGACTCGATCCTCAATCCACGGAAGATGGAGATGAACGCGATGTTCTACAACCCGGATATAAACAAGTTGCCGCGGGTTATGCATGTTATGGCAGCGCAACCACATTGGTCTATACTTCCGGACATGGAGTTGATGTCTTCACCTATGATCAAACTATCGGTGATTTTCTCCTTACGCATGAAAAAGTACGCATGCCGAAACAAGGCAAGATCTATAGCGTGAATGAAGGCAATTATGCATTGTGGTCAGATGGCATGAAACGCTATGTGGATCATCTGAAAAAACAAGAGCAGGGCAAACCATATTCTCTTAGATATATCGGAACCGCAGTCGCTGATATTCACCGTACTTTGCATTATGGTGGTATTTTCATGTATCCTGCTGATAGCAAATATCCGAATGGCAAATTACGCTTGCTTTATGAGTTGAATCCTCTTGCAATGATTATCGAACAAGCCGGCGGGAGAGCAACTGATGGTATGAATAGAATTTTGGATATCATTCCAACGGATATTCATCAGCGTGCGCAGGCATTTATGGGATCAGAACTTGATGTGCTCGAAGCGGAATTATTCGTGAATGGACATCATTCCTGATCATCTCCACAAGAGTGAGGAATCTCCATAACTCAAAAAGCGATATTCATTGTCAAGGGCTGATTGATATGCTTTTTGCCAGCGTTCAATTCCAAGAAAAGATGAAACGAGAAAAAGCAATGTGCTCTCCGGTTGATGGAAATTCGTGATCAATCCCTCAATCATTCCCCATGTATATCCCGGAACAATCATTAATTGTGTTTGACCCTCAATCACTTTGAGATTATGTTCATTCATCCAGTGTAGAATTGCCCGGAATGATGCCTTGGGTGACACAGCATGTTCAAATAATGTATAAGCATCCCATTGGCCTAGTGAGAATCGCCCTGTTTTCCATGCAGGAAATTCAGGATTACATAGTCCTACACCGAACCAATACAGTGATTCCATTGTCCTGCATGATGTTGTTCCAACAGCAATACATGCACCTCTGTGCTCTTGCGAAAAGAAAGCAATGCATGATTCAATCACTTCTTTTCTTACAATGATTTTCTCTGCATGCATTGAGAATTCATCCACTTCTTCTGCATCAAATGGTTTAAATGTGCCGAGTCCTACATGTAATGTTAGTTCTTCAATACAAATACTCTTATTCTTCAACTCATCAAACACTTTGTCCGTGAAATGCAAACCTGCTGTTGGTGCCGCCACAGATCCTTCGTCTTTTGCATAAACAGTTTGATATCGCTCTTCATCTTCCTCCTCCGCTTCTCTGTTCAGATATGGTGGGAGTGGAATCTTGCCGATTTCTTCGAGAATTTCCGATAGAGTTTGATCGCCATTCCATTGCAATCTCACTACTGCATCCATTCCATGTTTTTCGAGAACTTCAATCTGTAAATCACATTGCTCATCGAGTGATTGCAGCATCATTCCTGCTATGATCTTCTTTCCACCGATAATACATTTCCAATCGCTTTGTCCGATATGCATCATTGCATCTGCCGGAGCGCCCAGTGCCGGTTCATTGAGAAGTACTTCAGCCATTCCACCACTTTCTTTTTTGCAGTGAATGCGTGCATGAATCACTTTGGATACATTCACGAACATTAAGGAATCAGTGGGTATCAACTCGGAAATTGCATGGAAATGCGCATGCCTTGGAATATCTTCACCTTTGGGCATGATGAGTAATTTGCTTTGATCTCTTTCCGGCAAGGGATGCAAAGCGATACGATCTTCGGGAAGATCATAATTCACGGTTTTGGGATCGAAATTTTGTTTCATGATATCGTAAAAAAAAGCCCTGAAAAAATCAGGGCTTACATATAATGACATGTATTATATCTTATGAGCAACCGCTTGTTGTCCCACAGTCTTCGCAGACGGTACAAGAACCATTTCTCTTTACGCGCATTGAGCTACATGTGGAGCATTGCTCGCCGGTATATCCTTTAGCTTTGGCCTCAAATATTTTTTGTGTGCCATTGCCTGCACTTACTTTGACTTTTGCCATTGCACTTGCCATTGCAGGTTCAGTTGCTTCGATCACTTTCTTTGAAACAGAAGCTGAAAGAACAGGATTTCCTGCAGGTGATTTTGTTTTTGCATCTTCATCGACTGCTTGGACATGCACGAAATCTGTACGGTTCAAATAATCATACCCGAGTGAGCGGAAGATATAGTCGAGTACGGATGTTGCATTCTTAATTGCATCATGACCTTGTACGGGACCTGCCGGCTCAAAGCGTGTGAAGGTGAAGGTATCAACCAATTCTTCGAGTGGAATGCCATATTGCAGTGCTTTGGAGGCCAATACCGCAAAGCAATTGAGAAGTCCTTTGAATGATGCACCTTCTTTGTACATATCGATGAAAATCTCACCGAGTGTACCATCTTCGAATTCTCCTGTACGGAGGAAGACTTTATGTCCACCAACATTACCTTCACGAACAAAACCACGACGCTTTTTGGGTAATCTTCTGCGTTCTGCTCTATGATATACTCTCTCCACGATGCGCTCTTGGACTTCTTTTGGTCCTTGAGTTTCATCAAGTGTATGCTCATCGCCGAGAAGGATTACTTCATCGAGATCTTCATCATTGGATGCATTGAGTGGTTGAGACAATTTTGAGCCATCGCGATAGAGTGCAATAGCCTTCACGCCTGTATTCCAAGCTTCATGATATACTTCGCCAATCTCAGTCACTTTTGCTTCCGCGGGCATATTCACCGTCTTGGAAATAGCACCGGAAATGAATGGCTGAGCTGCAGCCATCATGCGCACATGAGCCATGTGTTGGATATAACGCTTGCCTTTTTTGCCGCATTTGTTTGCACAGTCGAAAATTGCAAGATGCTCATCTCTAAGATGTGGAGCGCCTTCGATGGTCATTGTTCCGCAGATATAATCATTCGCTGCTTCGATTTCTGCTTTTGTATAACCCAATGCCTTGAGCATATCAAAGGAATAATCATTCAATTGATCATCGGTAAAGCCGAGTGACTTGCAGAATTCTTCGCCGAAAGTCCATTTGTTGAATGCGAATTTCACATCAAACACATTATCCAATTGACTATTGACTGCTTCAATCTTCTCATCAGTAAAGCCTTTTTCCTTGAGACTTTGACGATTGATTGCAGGGCATCCGATCAATGTGCCATGTCCTTTGCAGTATTTCTCGATTTCATCAATTTGTGCTTCGGAATAACCCAAATTCACGAGTGCTTTATGCACGGATTGATTCACGATCTTGAAATATCCGCCACCGGACAATTTTTTGAATTTAACGATTGCAAAATCCGGTTCGATACCTGTTGTATCACAATCCATCACAAGACCGATTGTACCAGTTGGAGCAATCACGGATACTTGAGCATTGCGATAGCCGAATTCCTCGCCGAGTGCAAGGGCCTTATCCCAAGCTTGTTGAGCTGCAGTGATCAAATCTTCTGAAACGAATGTTGGATCAATTCCCATTGGGAAAATGGTAAGGGCTTCATAATCTGCATTCGCTGAATTATATGCCGCCAAACGATGATTGCGAATCACGCGGAGCATATGATCTTTATTTGCTTCATAGCGAGGGAATGGCTTGACATCGCGCGCCATTTCAGCACTTGCTGCATAGGATTCACCGGTCATGATCGCAGTGATCGCACCGCACATTGCCAATGCCTCAGGTGAGTCATATGGAATGCCATTTATCATGAGTATGGTGCCGAGATTTGCATAACCCAAACCTAGTGTACGGAAATCATAACTGCGTTGAGCAATATTCTTGGATGGGAAATGTGCCATCAATACGGAAATCTCAAGAACGATGGTCCAAAGGCGAGTCGCATGAC
>JBIKKD010000126.1:0-4557 GCA_044360565.1 Kapaibacterium sp. (SeqCode) | reverse complement strand
ATCCAACATCAAGACCTAGTGTAAGGATATTGAACTTGCTGATATTATAATCAAGACAAACTCCAAGACTTCCAAAGGTTTTGCTAATCCCCATTGTGAATTTCACCGCATTATCATTAAACATTGCACTTGTGTATTGCGGTCTTTGATCTCCCGGATACATAGGAGGTCTTGGATCATCTGAATCCAAAGGCAATAATCCTAATTGTCTTTGTAATTCTTTCGGAAGATAAAAAGTAAACTTCGTATCTATATTGATTTGTTCATAAGCAAATCCTGAATAGAAATTAAACCCTTCCCACTCTTTAGAAGCTTGTATATTAAAACCCATGATAGTTGTATTTGCAGACAATTGCGAGTTGGTTGCACCTACAGAATTTTCTATAGAACTTCCTTGATACACAAATTGCGCAGCAAGATTAAATGGTGCATTTTCCCAATATTGATTAATGCTGTGTTTAATACCAATTCCCCAAAAAGAGAATTTACCAACAACAGTATCATATTTTATTGAAGGAATGAATCTCAAGAGTAATTCTGTACCCATAAAAGAACCAATCTCAATTTGAGGCACACCAGCTACAACAGTGTTGACATTTGCTCCACGAGCGAGTGTCAAATAATTTGGTAGACCGGTTATTGTTGACATGATGCTTTGTTTCAATTCTGGTGTCAATGCATTATAAACCGTACTCAATAATGGATCCCCACCAGATACTTGATCAGACAAATATTGTTTTCCTATCACAAATCTTTCGTCTCTATTTCCATATACTGTTGCAGCTGAATCAGGAAAAGAAAATCCACTAGTAGGATCATTTAACCCTTTCCCAAAAAGATATTTCATAATAACAACAACAAGTCCTGTTGTGTCATTGATGGTCGTAAGCGAAGGGTTCAATACATTTAGATTAACCAAATCTTTATCATTAACAATTCTTTGAATGAATTGATCTTGTGTTATAACAGGAGCAAATGGAGTATATGTTTTTTGATCATCTCTCACAAAACCAATCATAGAGCCAACACCAACTCTGAAATATAAACCTGTATCAGGAATTACTGCAGTACGGAAGAATCTAGAGTTCGCGGTTGCATTGAGAGTTTGTGTTAGTGGTTGCATGAATGGGTCTGCATTTGGACCAAGCAATTCCACAGAAACTCTTCTAGTGACTTCAATATTGATGTCATTTTGCTGTGGCTGAGCAATAATAGAAATGCTCATTAGGCAGAAGAGAAAGATTATCATTTTCATATATCTTCAGATCCCGATGCTAATTCAAAACTAATTTCTATTGCTCCATCAAGAGCTGTTCCCTTGGGATCAATAACGGTGAAATTACCACCTTTTTTTATTCTATTCAGTAATTCTTTGGATACCAAAGTATTGTTTTCAAGAAGACCACCAAGGAAAGAAACTGTTTTGGATTCACCTTGGATATTCTTGGCAACGGCTTCTATATTTTCATAGAGTCTTTCTGCTGCATCTTTGATGATATTCAAACACACTTTATCCCCTTTTTCTGCTTCATCCAGTACCATTGGAGTGAGGTGATGATATTCAAATACTTTGTCCATGAATGCTGAAACAATCGATCGTGGATATTTTAGATTGATTTGAGGATAACGATCAGAAAGAGATTCCAATAATGATGTGCTCATCCCGCGACCATCGATTGCTTTTACACAAGCTGATAATCCTTTTTTTCCGATCCAAGCACCACTTCCTTCATCATCGATTTCTATTCCCCATCCACCAGAGCGAATAAGTTCACCTTTTGCATTTTTTCCAAGAGTGATTGTTCCTGTACCTGCTATCAACATAATTCCAGGATCTGTTCCTATTGCACCTCTCAATGCAATTTCGGCATCACTAGTTGCTATCATGTCATGAAGGTTAAAACCTGAGTCTTTGGCTATCACTTTCAGAAGATGGGAGAATCTTTTTCTTTCTTCTTCCAGCCAAATACCAGCAACCCCAACCACAACAGCATCAATTTCTGATTTTTCAATTCCGGCATCCTGCGTCAAATCGGATATCAATTGCACCACTCTTTCACATGCTTCCGTGAATCCCACAACACCCACTCGCGTGGATCCGATCACTCTTTGAACATGTTGATCACCAAAAACCAGGCGTCCTCTTGTTTTGGAACCGCCGCCATCGATACCGATTACAGTATAGTCAGATTTCACTTTAAAGCCGGAATGCATGAAACAATATGATTCCGACAAAAGACATCATCGTTTGAGATCAATCACCAAAAGGGAAATATCTGTTGGTGAAACTCCGGGTATACGCGAAGCTTGTCCGATTGAATGTGGTTTAATTTTCTTGAGTTTTTCTCTACTTTCACTTGACAATGATGTTAATGTATCATAATCATATCCAGTAGGAATTACTTTGTGTTCAAGTTCTTTAAACTTTTCAATGTCGGCAAGATGTCGAGCGATATATCCTTCATATTTGATATCTATGTCGGCTTGCCATAATATGCTATCAAATGCCGTGCCTTTCCATGAATCTAATGCAGAAGTTTTTTCACGAATCAAAGAAAGATTGACAGAAGGTCTTTTACACATAGTGGTTATGAGTTCGGATTCTTTCACCAATGTCTCATTTACACTTGAATAAACCTCATTGACTAGGTCCTTTGGAATCCGTACCGTTTTAATGGACTCTTCCAATTCTTTTCTCATTTTTATAGATGTGAGTACTTCTTTTTCAGAACCATCATGTAGTCCATATTGAGCAGTCTTCTCATATAAGCGCTCAAAAGCATTGTCTTGTCTTAGCAGTAAACGGTATTCTGCCAATGATGTAAATATTCTATATGGCTCATCAGAACTTTTATTTACAAGATCATCTATCATCACACCGATATATGCGTCGGATCTTTCGAGAATTAATTCGGGTAGGCCTTTGATCTTCGCAGCAGCATTGATCCCGGCAATAAGGCCTTGTGAAGCGGCTTCTTCATAACCTGATGTACCATTGATTTGACCTGCAGTGTAAAGTCCGCTAAGTCTTTTACTCTCAAGGGTATACATCAGTTGATAGGGGTAGAAAAAGTCATATTCAACAGCATATCCATACTTTTCAATGCGTACATTTTCTAGCCCTGGAATTGTCTTTAATGCATCTTCTTGGATATCTTTGGGCAATGATGTTGAGAAGCCATTTACATAGATAGTATCAGCGAAAAGGGATTCAGGTTCTAGGATTATCTGATGTGATTCTCTTTCTTGAAAGCGATAGATTTTATCTTCAATTGAAGGACAATATCTTGGCCCTCTACCTGTAATCAAACCGGTAAACATTGGGGAGTCAATAAACCCTTTTTCAAGTATTTCATGAGTTGCTTTGGATGTATTTGTTCCATAGCAAACCATGGTGTTTTTTAGATATTTTGTCTTATGTGAGAATGGCTTTGGAATCTCATCTCCGGATTCAATGCGAACTTTTGAATAATCAATACTATCAGCATATATTCTCGGAGGAGTACCTGTTTTTAATCTTCCAATTTCAAATCCATGCTCTAATAAAGAATCCGATAGTCCTTGTGCTGCCTTTTCATTCACCCTCCCACCAATTGTCTTTTCTTTACCGGTATACATCATGCCATTAAGAAATGTCCCGCCACAAAGTATTAAAGCTTTACATCTAATCTCTTTTCCATTATATATTATACCACATACTTCTTTATCAGAGATCAATAGCTTTTCTACTGTTCCTTGTAAAATATCAAGGTTTTTAGTGCTTTTCAGTGATTGTCTAGCATGTTTTGGATAGAGAAACTTATCATTTTGTGATCTTGGTGACCAAATTGCGGGTCCCTTAGATGTATTCAACATTTTGAATTGTAAACCACTTCTATCAGCAATTAATGGCATTATACCACCAATAGCATCTATTTCCTTTACCAAGTGTCCTTTTGCAGAACCACCAATAGACGGATTGCAGGATAATACACCAATTGTGGTCTCTGACATCGTTATGAGTGCTGTGGAACAGTTCATTAATGCAGAAGCCCTTGCCGCTTCTATTCCGGCATGTCCACCACCAATAACAATAATATCGTATGAATTCATAAGTTTCACGTGAAACAAAGTTTTTAATTGATTTATGGTAAACCTAGACAAACAACTATTCTGTATCTTTGTTTCACGTGAAACAAAAGTCAAAAATTTTTGTAAGTGTTTGATGTGTAAGGTTTTACAAGGTTTTATGTGAATAAAATCTAAAAACCCTCATAAATCCTCTCTACTTCACAAAAATAAGCTATCCTGATTAGTTATTTGCTTTTTATTGAAACGGATGATATAAACGATTTATGGCTGTTTTTTGAGTATGTGAATAAATTGCGATGTAATTCATGGATAATGTCGAGGATAACTTGAAAAAATGTCATGGTTTTTAGAAGTCTTTTAAATAAATGTTTGTTATTTAGTATTGTATTATATCGACCGCAATGGCAATGATGATTGTGATGAAATTTATTGCTAATTTTTACCATCAACTCATCTTTCATCCGGTTTTTTCATGAAAATACTTCT
>JBIKKD010000125.1:0-4583 GCA_044360565.1 Kapaibacterium sp. (SeqCode) | reverse complement strand
TCTTGTCTTGTAACTTTTTGGGTATTGTATTTTCTTCTATCAATTCTTTTGAATCCGACATTTCCGATGAATCCGCCGGAGTGAATCCAAAACTCTTCAATCGATATTGCATGCCGGGTTTAGAATATACTTTCTGCATCATCCTACCCCAGATTGGAGCGGCTGCTTTCCCACCCTGACCATACCATCCGGTGAATTTGATTCGCCTGTCATCAAATCCGACCCAAACACCTGCGGCCAATTGCGGAGTAAGTCCAACAAACCAGGCATCGGCATAGTCATTGGTCGTACCGGTTTTGCCTGCAGCATCATAAGAGAAAAATGATCGAATGGAAGAGGCCGTACCACCGGTTACGACGCCACGCATCATTTTCACCATAGCTTTGGCGATATCAGGTCTTAGAGCATCAACCAAACTGATTTGTCTGCTTCGCTGATATATGACCTTTCCTCGCTTATCCTCAATTCTTTGAATATATACTGGATCAATACTGATGCCGTGATTGAGAAAAGTACCAAATGCAGAGGTCATCTCAAGCGGAGTGACTTCTTCTGCTCCCAATGCAAGTGTCGGAAAGGGATCCAATTCAGATTTGATTCCCATTCTATGTGCAAGGGCTATAACTTCGGAAGGTGATGTATGCTCGGTTATCAATCGCGCGGCAACGGTATTGATGGAATAGCGCAATCCTCCTGCAAGTGAAATGGGTCCACTGGAAGATCCGCTTGGACTCCATACTTCACCGGATGGCAATGTATAAGAAAATGCTCCGCTCTCAATGGATGATTCAGGAGTAAGTCCATTCAACATGGCGCTTGCATAGACAAATGGTTTGAATGAAGAACCCGGTTGTCTTTTGATTTGAACGGCATGATTCAATGTATATCTTGAATCACCGGCCAAGGCGAGGCCTTCGGGTGAAGAGCCAACCATTGCCACGATATGTCCGGTCATGGGATCAATCACATTCACTCCGGTTTGAATGGTCGTGGCTTTGAGTTTTACAGAATCAATGAATTTCTGATTCTTCATTGCTTCTTGCATCATTAGTTCTTTCTTTGCGGGATCTGATAAACTCAGATATTCCGGTTTTTCCATGACGGCTTGTCTGATAAGGGAATTGAGCAATTTTTGCTTTCCTTTCCAGCTCCAATTCTTCCGAAATGTCTCCTGAAATCCCGCAAGATGTTCTTGCACCGCTTCATTAGCCGATTGCTGAATGCGAGAATCAAGCGTGGTGAAAATCACCAGTCCATCTCGATAAAGATTATTTTCCTGCAAATTGAATTGATCGTCCTTTTCCAAAGCCTGACGAATCATCTCAACAAAATGCGGGGCAATCGATTCCTCTTTCATGCCGAGCCTTCCTCTATTCAAAAAGATGGGCTGTATGAGAGATGAATAATATTGTTCTTCTTCCAAAAACCCCATGTCTGCCATCATGGACAGAACAAGATTCCTTCTTTTCAAGGCTTTCTCATAATTACCAATGGCTGAGTAATTTTCAGGACCTTTCAATAATGCAATCAAATAGGCACATTCTGCCGTGGTAAGCTGGCGAGGACTTTTCTTGAAATACAATTCCGATGCCACTTGAATTCCATAAGCTCCTTTACCGAAATACACTGTATTGCAATACAATTCAAGGATTTCTTTTTTGGTATAAGTTTGCTCAATTTTTACGGCAGTTATGGCTTCTTTGAGCTTTCTCGTGATACTTACTTCACGATTCAGGAATAAATTTCTCGCTAGCTGTTGAGATAGAGTTGAAGCTCCTTCCTTTGCTCTAAAGGCAATGATATTTTTCACAAAAGCTTTGGCTATACGCATAGGATGTATGCCCCAATGATCATAAAAAGCACGATCCTCGGTGGCAATCAATGCATTGATCACATCTTTTGGAATGCTGTCATATGGGATATTTGAGCGTTTTTTGATGAAAAACATATCAAGAATCTTTCCATCAGAACTCAATACTTTTGTTGCTAATTCTTGCGGTGGATTCTCAAGTTGGTCAAATGATGGCAGTTCATCAACTATAAATGCAGTGATATAGATTGTCATCCCCAATAGTAAAAAGAGGATTGCCCCGATACTGATCAAAAGTAATTTCTTTACAGTCATATTCATTTATCCGACATGATGCTAAGTGCCCGAAAATAATGGCAAAACTACAAAAAAGCAGTGACAGACTCCATAGTCTGTATACGGCAGAACATGGACTTTGCTTGGTGAATCTTCGGATTACCGCTAACTTTACGCAGTTAAACATTCTATTTTGCGTAAATCCATGGCATTTCCCTGTATAAGAGGCCATCATATTCATGATGGTTTATTGAATTCCGACAGCATCATCATTGACCTGGGCGGACATAAAGGCGAATTCAGTTCGATCATCAGTGAGCGATATCATTGCATGTGTCATGTGGTAGAAGCCATGCCTGAATTATATGCATCCATAAAACAAACCAGAAATATCCTAACATATCATTATGCCGCTTCAGATTCTGATGGAATGATGTCTTTTCACCTTTCTGATAATCCGGAGTCGAATTCACTCATTCGAAAAACCGAGGAGCATGCCCAAACCATTGAAGTACCAACAATTTCAATGTCTTCACTCCTCAAAAAACATGATATCTCAAGGATTGATGCATTGAAGATGGATATAGAAGGTGCTGAAATCGCAGTATTCAGAGGTATGTCCGATGAGCTTCTTCGCTCAATAAAGCAGATAACTGTCGAATTTCATGATTTCATACCTGAAATGCACATGGAACAAGATGTGCTGGATGTGATTTCAAGACTCGAATCACTCGGATTTGCCTGCATAGTGTTTTCTAGACATACCCATTTTGATGTATTGTTTCTTAATACGAGAAATGTCTCTAGCCTCGATATATTCATGGCAAGAATTACAAAATATGTTCATGGAATCGGAAGAGTGATCAAAAGAAATTTGGGTTTGAATACGGATCATTGATATGGTAACCATTGCATTTTCAATGCCTTAGGTATACTGTGCGGAGAATTTTTATTGCATGGGAACATGTCTATATGTGACGATGTTTATTCAGATGTGAAAGTATTTCGATACCCATCCCGCTTTCACCACAACAACAAAGCCCCGAATTCGGGGCTTTTTTTATGCAATAGGAGGTTTATCCAAGAGTATCAATCCTTCGGTTCGATCTCTGTGGTAGCTGATTTCCCAGTCATTTTTGAATAATATCACTTCTCGATCAGCATCATCAAAGGCAAAAGTCAATGTTGCACTCATGGGTTTGACATCACCACCAAGCCAGCGCATTCTTGTGAATGGCAATCTGTCTAATTTCACTTTTTCATTGTATTCCGATTCCATTCGAGCCTGAAACACTTGCAATTGAAGTTCACCAACAGCGGCTATGAGCGGAGTTGGAGAATGATGTGCATCGCTGAATATTTGCACGACACCTTCCTCTCCCAATTGCTCAATTCCTTTGCGGAAACTCTTGCTGAATGATCCTGAGGCAGGAAACAACTTTGCAAATATCTCGGGAGCAAATCTCGGAAACTGTGGAATTGTGAAATCAGGTCCTGTTGTGAGTACATCACCCACGAGAAATGTTCCGGGATTTGAAAGACCAATCACATCACCCGGATAAGCCACATCGATGATATCTCTGTCTTGTCCAAAAATTTGAAATGGATAATTAATTTTTACTTCCTTACCGCTTCTTGGATGCTTTGCCGTCATACCTCTCTCAAAAATCCCACTTACGATTCTGAAGAATGATATGCGATCTCTGTGAGCTTTATTCATATTCGCTTGCATCTTATATACAAAGCCTGAAAAATATGAACTATCGGGTGCAATAAGTCCTGCAGAAGACCCCATGCCTTGAGGAGATGGAGCCAAGTCAATCAAATATTGAAGGAAATTTTCAATTCCAAAATTCGTGATTGCACTTCCAAAAAAGACTGGTGTGATGATTTCCTGTAAAAAAGCTTCATGCTCAAATGGTGGAAGTGCGGCTTCAACAAGTTCAATTTCCTCAAGAAATTTTGCATGCGCATCTTCACCAATCAATGCTTTGAAACTCGGATCATGTATGCCTTTTGTGCTTACCGGTGCTCTGTGTTTATTACCCTCTGTTTTTTCGAACAAATGCAATACACCGGAAGATCTTTCATATACACCACGAAAACCGGGTCCATCACCAATTGGATAAGTGAGTGGTACAGCCGTGATTCCGAGTACCTTCTCGACATTATCCATCAATTCAAATGGAGAAAGTGCGGGACGATCCATTTTATTGATGAATGTGATAATGGGTATGCCACGATCTCTACATACTTTAAATAACTTTACTGTCTGTTCCTCAACACCTTTAGCAGCATCAAGAAGCATGATAGCACAATCCACTGCCATAAGCGTGCGATAGGTATCTTCAGAAAAGTCTTGGTGACCAGGTGTATCAAGGATGTTGAGCAAGAATCCATCATATTCAACCCGCATTGCACTTGAAGACACGGAAATTCCGCGCTCTTGCTCAATGCTCATCCAATCGGATGTGGTGGATCTATGTTTTCCTCCGGT